>QIDH01000057.1 GCA_003229305.1 Acidimicrobiia bacterium
AAATATGTACTTGACGCCATATGGGTGTCATCACATACTGAATCCGGATAGGCAAGGAGAAGCGATATGGCCACGAAGGGCCGCATCCTTGATGAGTACATCGCAAAGTACCGGACGACGGCGCCTCCGGAGGAAGTTGCGGTGTTCGACGGCTACGTCGATCACTTCAGTCTCGCCGGCCAGATCCTGGAGGCACGCAAGAGGGCGGGCCTGACTCAAACCGACCTAGCGGCACTGACAGGAATCGGTCAGAGCGAGATCAGCCGAATAGAACGCGGCAACGGTAACCCAACTCAAGAAACCCTCTCCAAGATCGGTCGCGCCGTCAACAAGCGCCTGGCCTTCGTAGACTTTTCTCCTCCAGCCTGAGGATCGCCCTGGAACCGGTCAGGGCTCAACTCGGTCAGAGGCACCGTCCGACTGTCGGCTCAGAGACGCATGACCGTCGATGCCGACACAGGGTCCAACATCTCGGACGTCCTTCTCCCACTCCTCGAGCCGCCAAGACAATCCGACTTCCGACCGTCTTCCGAAGGCGCCGAAACCCTCTGATCTGGCTTCACGCGGCAGAGCTCATTGGTCATTGGTCCCATCCCATTAGCGCGGAACTGTGACCACGACTTTGCCCTTGGCGTGGCCTTCTTCGAGGTACCGCATCGCTTCGGAAAGTTCGCTCAATGGGTATGTCCGGTCGATGACGGGTGTGATTTCGCCGGCTTCGACGAGCTCCTTGAGGACTACCAGATCCGCCTGTTCCACTTTCGCCAGCATCGGGGTCATCGTCTGGCTCCTGAACACCGAGGACAACAACACTTTGAGAATCCCTGTGAGCGGACCGATCCAGTCGCCCATGCCAATGGCCCCGCACATCACATAGACCCCGTTGGTGGTCAAGGCCCCCCGGTAGCTTCGCAACGATTGGGTGCCGACCAGATCGAAGATCACGTCGTAACGTCGCCCGTTGGTGGTGAAGTCCTCGGTGGCGTAGTCAATGACGTGGTCTGCGCCGATCGAGCGAACCATCTCGAGATTGGCAGTGCTGCAGACCGCAGTGACCACGGCCCCGAACGACTTGGCGATCTGCACCGCGAAGGTCCCCACCCCTCCAGACGCTCCGTTGATCAGGACCTTGTGCCCCCGCTCGGTCCGACCCTTGTCACGGATTCCTTGGAGGGCGGTCAGGCCTGCAAGAGGTACCGCCGCGGCTTGTTCGAAGGACAAATTGGTTGGCTTCAGAGCTATCCGGTCCGCCGGAACGCACACATACTCGGCGAAGCTCTGCTTGACCTCGCCAAACACTTCGTCACCGGCGCGAAATTGCGTCACGTTCTTGCCGACCTCCTCGATCCGTCCGGCCATGTCGGCGCCTTGGATCTTGGCCTTCGGTTTGAGTAGACCCGCTTGGCTGCGCACCAGGTACGGTTTGCCTCTCATCATGTGCCAGTCGTACGGGTTGACTGATACCGCCTCGACTCGTACCAGCACGTCGTCGTGCCCAACTTCGGGCTTGTCGGCCTCCAGGAGTTCGAGCACGTCCGGTGGACCGTACTTGTACTGAACGATCGCTTTCATCGGACTTTCCCATGGTTCTTTGCGGTGCGGCCGTGGGCGGTGGGGAATACCCCATACAGTGCATACGTTGTAAGCATATGCGGTAAGTTACATGTACACCGTAAGTTCGTCAAGGGCGAGGCGTGCAGGGCTTCGTAGGGCTTACGTTGTACGATGTGCTCAAGAGCCCGGAGGAATGATGGGTACCCAAGTCGAGACAACCGCAGCGCCGCGGATCCCTTTGACCAGGCAACGGGTGCTGAGTGGCGCGATCGTGCTTGCCGACCAAGAGGGGCTCGAGGCCCTCAGCATGCGTCGGCTTGGCCAGGAGCTCGGCGTCGAGGCGATGTCGCTCTATAACCATGTCGCCAACAAGGAAGACATCCTCGACGGTATGGTCGATGCCATCGTAGGCGAGATCGACTTGTCGAACGGCGGGACCGATTGGAAGTCCTCGATGCGTCGACGGGCGTTGGCGGCCCGTGAAGTCATGGTTCGCCATGATTGGGCGTCAGGCGTGATCGAGTCGAGAACCAACATTTCCCCGGCGATGATGACCTATATGGAGTCGACGCTCGGCATATTCGTGGACGGGGGGTTCTCGATGGATCTCGCCCACCATGCGATGCACGCCATCGGCAGTCGGCTCTTGGGATTCACTCAGTCGTTGTTCGATGAGCAAGCGGACTCTCCGGCCAGCCCTGAGGAAGCAGCGATCCTCGCCCAGCAGATGACGGCGGAGTTCCCGAATATCAGTGCGTTGGTCATGGAGATCACCCACGACGAAGACTCAACCGTCGGTGAGGGTTGCGACGACGACGTCGAATTTGTTTTTGCGCTTGATCTGATCCTGGATGGCCTGGATCGCCTGAAGGAATCAGCCTGATCCGATCTACCAAGGTGCTAACCAGCAATGGGGCGCGTGTCTTTCACCTTGACAAACTTACGCTGTACATGTAATTTGTCCAAAATCCTTACGTAGTAAGTTCTACGAGGCGGCATATTGCTCGCCTTGCCGTGCCAAACAGACAAGTGAGCAAGCCATGGAGGCACCCAGGATTGGTCTGCTCCGGCTCCAGAAATGGAAGACCCCAATGAAACCCATGATCGAAGCACGCAGCCTCTCGAAGCGATACGGAGAAGTGATCGCCTTGGACGGCCTGGACCTGAGCGTTCCCGAGGGGACGATTCTCGGGCTGCTCGGCCCAAATGGTGCCGGCAAGACCACGGCTGTGTCAATCCTGACAACCCTCCTCGTGCCGGACTCCGGGACAGCCACAGTGGCAGGCGCAGATATACTGGCGTCGCCCCGTGAAGTGAGGAAGAACATCGGGTTGTCCGGCCAATATGCGGCTGTGGACGAGCATCTCACCGGTTTCGAAAATCTCGACATGATCGCGAGGCTGTACCATCTCGGGAGACAGCGGTCGAAGTCCAGGGCCCGCGAGTTGCTCGAGAGGTTCGACCTCGCCGATGCGGCCGATCGGCCCGTCAAGACGTATTCAGGGGGCATGCGTCGGCGCCTCGACCTGGCCGGCGCCCTCGTGGCTGAAGCACCAGTCCTCTTCCTGGACGAGCCGACCACCGGACTGGACCCGCGCAGCCGCACAGAACTGTGGTCCATTGTCCGCGAGCTGGTCAACCAAGGCAGGACATGCTTGCTGACCACTCAATATATGGAAGAAGCGGACCAATTAGCAGACGACATCCTGGTGATCGACCATGGTCATGAGATCGCCCATGGCACGGCCGACGAACTCAAGATGATGGTTGGAGGAGAGCGGATTGCGCTTTCCCTGCAATCGGACGCAAGCATGGATGATGCCAGGGCAGTGTTGATCCGATACTCGGTCGGCGAACTCCACGTGCAGGGACGATCGGTCACGGCGCCCATCTCGGGCGGCGCAGCGACACTCACTGAAGTGCTCAGGGCTCTCGACTCTGAGGGAGTCAAGCTGCGAGATGTCGGCCTTCGCAGGCCAACCCTGGACGACGTTTTCCTTTCGCTCACGGGTCGGGTGGCTCGAACCGACGACGAGGAGACAGACATTTCCGAACAAGGCGTCGCTCTCGAGGAGGCCTCCTGATGGACAACATCAAGTTCGCGCTCGCTGATGGGGTCGTGATCGCCAAGCGGAACGTCATCAAGATCAAGCGGGTACCAGAGCTGTTGGTGTCCGTGCTTATCTCGCCGATCATCTTTGTATTGCTTTTTGCCTACGTCTTTGGGAGTTCAATCGAGATTCAGGGTGGCTCCTATCGAGAATTCTTGATCAGCGGCATTTTCGCAATGAACCTGACATTTTCGGCGACGTTGACGGGAGCCGGGCTCGCCGAAGACATGCAGAAAGGCATCATCGACAGGTTCCGCTCACTTCCCATGTCGCGCTCAGCGGTGGTTTTCGGTAGGACGGGAAGCGATGTGATCTACAACGTGCTCTCGCTGATCATCATGTCGATCACCGGTTTCGTCGTTGGTTGGCGGATCCACAATGGGTTGGGCAAGGCCATCCTCGGGTTCGGTCTTCTGTTGCTGTTTGCCTATGCAATGTCCTGGATCATGGCATACGTAGGGCTTCTGGTACCAAGCCCAGAAGTTGTCAGCAATGCGTCGTTCATGGTCATTTTTCCCTTGAGCTTCATCGCCAACACATTTGTACCTGCCGAAAACCTGCCGACCCCGCTGCGAGTGTTCGCAGAGTGGAATCCCGTCTCGTCCGTAACCCAGGCATCGCGGGAGTTCTTTGGCAACATCCCTATTGGTACCCCGGATCCGACCGCCTGGCCGCTTCAAAATCCTGCCGTGTACACAGTGATCTGGGTTGCGATCATCATCGCCATATTCGCCCCGCTCGCGGTACGCCGATACAAACTTGCGCCGACAAAATCGTGATGACCCTGGGTTGACAATTCCAAATCGCCCACCTAACTTACGCCGTACACTTACATAGTAAACCATTGTTTCAAGAAATCTCGAACAGAATCTGAGGAGAACAAATGTCACATGCGCTCTATCGACTGGGTCGATTCGCTGCCCGTCGTCCGTGGACCGTGATCGGTACTTGGGTTCTCGTCGCTGTAGTGGTGCTCGGTTCTTCTGCACTCTTCGGCCGTGAGTTAGAGGACTCCTTCGAAGTCCCTGGATTGGACTCCCAGGACGCCGTCGATCTGCTGACCGCCGCACAGTCCGATCGAGCGGGTTTGACAGCCCAGGTTGTGGTTACGCCACTCGATGAGGGAGCGACGTTCTTCGACTCCGCTCAGGCGCAGTCCGCATTGCGAGACGTCCAGGAGCTGGCCGCCTCACTTCCCAACGTTCTGGGCACCACCGACCCGGCAGGCGCGTTGGCGCAAGGGCCAGAGGCTGCGGTGATGAGCGGGTCTGTTTCGCCAGACGGTCGTGTTGCGTTGATCGGTCTCCAGTATCCCGTGATCCAAGACTTGGACCCTATCGACCTGGACAACTTCAAGGAGTTCGGCGATGAAGCCAGGGTGGGATCACCGCTCCAAGTCGAACTGCGCGGAGACTTGTTCTTCTCTTTCGAAGAACCCCAGACGGGAACTGGTGAGATGCTCGGCCTGATCACCGCCGTAATCATCTTACTTCTGGCCTTCGGATCGCTGATTGCGATGGGCCTGCCGGTCGGGATGGCGATCTTCGGCCTGACCCTGGGCATCAGCGCCATGTCGCTGATCACATACCTGGTCGACATTCCAAGCTTTGCTCCTCAGATGGGCAGCATGATCGGCTTGGGTGTCGGCATCGACTACGCGCTTTTTCTGGTCACAAGACATCGTGAGTTCTTGGCGAGAGGCATGACCGTCGAGGAGTCGGTGGGCCGAGCAGTGGCAACCGGTGGTCAAGCAGTGATCTTTGCCGGAGGCACAGTCGTAATCGCGATTCTCGGGCTGGCGGTCGCCGGGGTTCCGTTCTTGACTGCTGCCGGAATTTCAACTTCCGTCATCGTTCTGATCATGGTGGTCGCTTCCGTGACCCTGCTTCCCGCCTTCCTTGGTCTCGCAGGGCATTGGATCAACCGGCTGGGAATCAGACGACACAAAGGTGCAGATGGACGAACCATCGGCGCCGGCTGGGAGCGATGGGTCGAACACGTGGCCGCAAACGCGTGGGCGTACGCCATCGGTGTGACAGTGTTCCTGTTGGTCCTGACTGCTCCGGTCCTGGCGCTTCGTCTTGGTTTCCCGGATGACGGCACCCTGCCGGACACGCGGACAGAACGTAGGGCGTATGACCTCGTGGCTGATGGTTTCGGTCCTGGCATCAACGGCCCATTGGTCATCGCAATCGACATCTCCGAAGACGCGAGCGTGATCGAACCTTTGGTAAGGGCGATTGCGGGCGATTCCGGAATTGCGGCTGTCGCGCCCCCTGAGATCAACGTTGAAGCCGGCGTCGCAACTGTGATCGCCTTTCCGACCACTTCTCCTCAGGACGAAGCGACTCTCGAGACCATCAAGAGGCTGCGGGCCGACGTGTTCCCCCCACTGCTCGACCAGAGTCCAGCCAAGGCCCATGTTGGAGGAGCGACGGCGAGCTTCGCCGACATCGGCGACAAGGTCAACGGTCGGCTGCTCGTGTTCATCGCCGCGGTGATTGCCCTGTCGTTCGTATTGCTGGTTGTGGTGTTCAGGTCGATTCTGGTGCCTCTGAAAGCTGCGGTTCTCAACCTGCTCAGCATCGGCGCCGCCTACGGAGTGTTGGTCATGGTTTTCCAATGGGGTTGGGGCAAGAGCCTCATCGGGTTGGAAGCCACCGTCCCGATCGTGTCCTTTATTCCGATGTTCATGTTCGCGATCCTGTTCGGTTTGTCCATGGACTACGAAGTGTTTCTGCTGTCGAGAGTTCGCGAGGAGTACCTCCTAACCGGTGACAACGACCGTTCCGTGGTGCATGGCATAGCCAGCACCGCGAGGGTCATCACGTCTGCCGCTCTGATCATGATTTCGGTCTTCCTCGGATTTGTGCTTGGAGACGATCCGATAATCAAGATGATGGGCCTCGGTCTAGCAGTTGCGATCTTTGTAGACGCCACGATCGTACGAGTGGTCCTTGTGCCGGCCACGATGAAACTGATGGGCGATGCCAACTGGTGGATCCCCGGTTGGCTCGACCGGCTGTTGCCAACCATCGACATCGAGGGTGAGGCAGGCTTGCCTGAACCCGATATGGAAAAAGATCTCGACCCGGACGCCGACAAACAAGGAGCTCTGGTCTAGCTCGCCTTCATGCGAGGGCTGATTAGCCTTGGAAGGCCAGACAGGTCGGAGGGCGGAATTGGCTGATGCGCCTTGGTGGAAGAGCGCCGTCATCTACCAGATCTACCCACGTTCGTTCATGGATTCGAACGGTGACGGTGTTGGAGATCTTGCGGGCATCACGAGCAAGATCGACTACCTGGTGGACACGCTTGGCATAGACGCGATTTGGATCTCGCCGTTCTTCAATTCACCAATGGCGGATTTCGGATACGACGTTTCCGACTACACGGGTGTTGATCCGCTCTTTGGTGACCTCGACGCCTTCGATTCCCTCGTGGCCCGCTGTCGGGAGCGGGGGCTGCGCCTGATCATCGACTGGGTGCCGAACCATTCTTCGTCCGAACATCCATGGTTCGTCGAGTCGAAGTCCTCACGCGACAATCCAAAGCGAGACTGGTACACCTGGGCGGATCCGGCTCCGGACGGTGGCCCGCCAAACAACTGGATCGCAGTGTTCGGAGGTCCGGCCTGGGAGTACGACGATTCCACCGGTCAGTACTATTTGCACAGTTTCTTGGCGAGCCAACCTGACCTGAACTGGCGAAACCAGGGCCTCAAATCCGCCATGCTCGATACGCTCGCGTTCTGGCTAGACCGGGGCGTGGACGGGTTCCGGATGGACGTGGTGCACTTCGCGATGAAGGACCCCGAACTGGCGGACAATCCGGTGCTCGACCAACCTGAGACCGGCTACAAGTCGCTCGGCAACGAGTACGACAGGTTGGTGCACGCCAACGACCGAGGCCACCCAGACATCCATCCGATGCTCCGTGAGGTGCGTTCCATCCTCGACCGGGCAGAGGCCGAATCTGGATCGGCCAAGTATTCGCTTGGGGAAATCCATTTGCTCGACTGGAACGAGTGGGCCTCGTACTACGGGGCAGACAACGACGAACTGCACATGCCATACAACTTTGCATTCGTCAATGGTCCGTGGACGGCGCAATGGGCCAGGAACAACGTTGAAGAGCTTGAGGCCGCCCTGCCGGAAGGCGCATGGCCGAACTACGTGCTCTCCAACCATGACGAACACCGGCTGGTGGCGCGCCTGGGGTGGGATCGTTCGGCGCTTGCGATCTTGATGCTGCTCACCCTGCGGGGCACTCCGACCATCTATTACGGCGACGAGGTCGGAATGCTTCAGGCCGATATTCCACCCGAACGCCAGCAGGATCCGTGGGGTCAACGAGTTGCCGAGTTGGGCCGAGATGGTGAACGAACCCCAATGCAATGGGATGCGACGCCAGAGGCCGGTTTTACCAAACCGGGAGTCGAACCCTGGCTGCCGATCGTCGATCCGGATGGGTTGCACAATGTGGCTGCGCAACTCGACGATCCAAACAGTCGCCTCGAGTTCTACAGACGCCTCCTGGCGATCCGCAAGACATCGTCTGCGTTGCAACTAGGCGACTACCAAACGATCCACGTCGTTCCAGACGAGGTGTTTGCCTACCGACGCAGCTATGGCCACGAGGTCGTGGAGATCTATCTGAATATGGGGCAGTCTCCTGTCGACGTCGTCGCCGAGGGATCCCTTCTGGTCAGTACCGATCGGGCTCGATCAGGCGCCGTTCGAAACCCGACTCTCGCTGGCCTCGAGGCCATCGCGATCATCCCGTGAATCCGCTCCGCCGCCGGGCACAGAGGGCAGCGTGAGCCGGAACACGCTGGTTCCATTGTCGAAATGATACGTGAGTTCGCCGTTCATGAGCCGGGCGAGTTCACGCGAGACACTCAGGCCGAGGCCGACGGAAGGCGCCAGCCCCGATGCGCGGGAGGAGCGGTAGTACGGGGCGAACATCTCCTCACGGGCCGTTCCTGCGATTTCTGGCCCATCGTCGCATACCTCGATGCAGACGACCTCGTGACCCATGGTGGTCTTGATCTGGATTCGGTCACCGCCGTGGCGCAACGCGTTGGTGAGCAGGTTGCGGACTATCTGGCGCACTCGAAGTGGATCAGCGAGCGCCGAGGCCCCTCCACGCCGATACTCGATCTTGTCTATGATGCCGAGCCCTTCGATGACTCGTCGGATTTCGAGGGCCGCCTCCATTTCTTCGGCGATCACTGTGATCATGCCGCTCTCGGTGCGGGCGGCCACGAGTAGGTCCTCGACGAGCATCGACATCTCATGGCTCTGTTGGGCAACGATGGCCCCCAGCTCGCGCGCTTCGTCCGTCGCATAGCTCGAGTCGTCTTCGATGAGGCCTGTCGCCAATCCGTAGACGGCTGTCAAGGGAGTGCGGAGCTCGTGGGAGATCGCGGTGATGAAACGATCCTTGTCCCGGTTGACCTGGTCGGCTATTTCGAGTCGGTGCGCTTGCTCCATCGCCCTTCTGCGGGATGTGACCCCAAGCCAGTAGACCAGACTGGCAATCGCGACTGCCATTCCGAACAACACCTCCCCGGTAACGGTGCCGTTCTGCCACTCAAAGTTCGGGCCGGGAGTCAGAGTGACGGACCAATCCCTTCCCATGAACGGGAGGGTGCGTTCGCTCAGGAGACGCGGCCCGGGATCTTGTGAGATCAAGGGCGTCGATCCGTCGACCAGGGTAATAGCGAGGTCGACCCCAGCGCCGTCCTCGAGGGGTGCAGATGCAAACGCCTCAGCGTCGACAAAGAGGGCGATTGTGGAGTCGTTGGCCCCGCCGAGCGGGGTGAGCTGGGCGTAGTAAGGATCACGATTGTGAGTGAAGGGATCGGATGTCACCACGCGGTTCTGCGTGCGAGCCATCTCGGCGGCCTCTGCCAATGCGCCGCTTTCGTCACCAAATCTGCCAATACCTGCCAGATCGAAGAGCATTGTCATCGTGTAGTCCCCGTCCGGTGAAGGATCCACTCGGCCAAGGGCAGTGATCCCGTCAAGGGGGAACGAAGAGACGAGCAGGCTCGGATCGAGGCCGAAAGAGCCTTGTTCCATGGCGCTTGTCATCTCTCCTGGCTCGCCGTTCTCGAGGAGCGCGTCGACGAGAACAGGCATGGCCAAACCGAGCAGCCTGAACCCGTTGATGCGGTCTTCGAGTGAGGAGTAGTACGACTCGACTCCAGCATCGAACTGTTTCTCGTCAACAGAGTTGATCGTGCGCGCGACAAGCAGAGCCATCATCGCCGAGATGACGAGCAAACCGATCGTCGACACGATCCAGGGTGTCGTCGGCGTGGGGATTCTTGGACTGAGGGCCACGCTATGCCTGTCGGCTCTGGCCGTCCATTTCTAAACCTCTGGGCTCCGCCGTGGTGAACGGGCAGCCGCCGCTCCAATCCTGCGATACTTTTGGAACGTATTCCCAAACAGCGGAGGGCGGACACGATGACCGACATCGTCTTCGACAACCAGGTAGCGATCGTCACCGGAGCGGGTGGGGGACTCGGCAAGACCTATGCGCTCGAACTCGCCAGGAGGGGAGCCAAGGTCGTAGTCAACGACCTTGGGGGCTCGGTTGATGGGGTCGGCGGTGCCTCGTCTGCGGCCGACCAGACGGTCGCAGAAATCATCGAGGCGGGTGGCGAGGCGGTCGCCAACTACGACTCGGTCGCCACGGTCGAAGGCGGGGCCGCCATCGTCCAGACCGCCGTGGACACGTTCGGTACGGTCGATGTCCTGATCAATAACGCCGGAATCTTGCGTGACAAGAGTTTCGCCAAAATGGATATGGACGCCGTCCACTCCGTTATCGACGTTCACCTCAACGGTGCATTCCACGTGACCCAACCGGCGTTCGCATTGATGAAAGAAAAATCCTACGGGAGGGTGATCTTCACATCATCAGGGTCAGGCGTGTTCGGGAACTTCGGACAGGCCAACTATGCGGCGGCGAAGATGGGTTTGGTCGGCCTGATGAATGTGGTGGCAGTCGAAGGCGCCATGCACAACATCAAGGCGAACGCCATCGCCCCCATAGCCAGAACCAGAATGACCGAAGATCTGCTCGGGCCGCTTGTCGAGTTGGTGGATCCGAGTCAGGTCACACCGCTGGTCGTCTTCCTGGCCTCGCAGGAGTGCGAAAGCTCGCACGAGATCTGGACGGTCGGCGGAGGCCGGTACGGGCGCATCTTCGTTGGCGTCAATCAGGGATGGTTCGCCGGCAAAGGCGAACCTCCTTCAGTTGAGGAGGTTCGCGACCATCTCGACGAAATTCGCGACATCGAGTCCTATACGATCCCAACCAATAGCACCGAGGAAATGATGCTGCTCGGTGCCGCACTGGCGGATTGATCCGTGCCCATCGACCTCGAGAAGGTGATTGGTGCCCAGATCGAAACGACTGAGGCCTCGTGGAACCAAGACGATGTCATTCTCTATCACCTTGGCGTTGGGGCGGGAGCCGATCCGGTTGACGTGAACGAGCTCGAATATGTCTATGAAGCCAACCTCAAGGTCCTGCCGAGTTACGCGTCCATCCCGCCATTTGGGGTGATGATCAATCTGCTTGGCGTGGACGGGTTGGACATCAACCCCGCGATGCTGCTGCACGGTGAGCAGGAGATCGAAGTCAAGGGGCCCATACCGACATCTGCGTCCGTCACCAATCGGGCAAGGATCACCGACGTTTTCGACAAGGGCAAAGGCGCCACGGTCCACATCGAGGTCGACTCGGTCGACGAATCCGGTGTCACTCTCTTCACCAACCGCAGCACAATCTTTCTGCGGGGCGAGGGCGGATTCGGTGGGCCGAGCGGGCCATCACCTGGCAACCGACCGCCGGATCGGGAGCCGGACAGGGTCATCGAGTCTCCGACACTGCCTCAGCAGGCGCTCCTCTACCGACTCAGCGGCGACAAGAACCCGCTGCACGCTGATCCCGTCTTTGCGGCTTTCGGCGGCTTCGATCGTCCGATTCTGCATGGACTCTGCAGCTACGGGATCGTATGCAAGGCCGTAGTCGATGCGATGTTTGATGGTGAAGTAGGTGCTGTCGATCGCTACGTTGCACGGTTTTCGGGAGCGGTCATCCCAGGTGAGACGGTCGTCACGTCGATGTGGGAGTTGCGAGATCGGGTTGTGATCGAAGCAAGCACCATGGAGCGTGCGACGTCTGTCATTTCCAATGCTGCGGTGATGAAGAGGTCAGAGGGATGATCGAAGAGCAGCGGGTTGCGGAGGCGATAACCAAGCTCATCGATGAGAACCCGCCAAGAGTCACCGACGAGGTCGAGTTTTGGGGTGCCCAGTTCGATGCCGGCCTTGCCTGGGTCCACTTTCCGGTCGGACTCGGCGGACTTGGGGCTTCCAGAGGTCTGTTCCGCATGATCCTCGATGAGCTCCGAAAGGCAGGGGCGTCGTTCGCGAACGTCAACCGCAACATCATCGGATACGGCATGGGAGCGCCGACCGTATTGACCCACGGTACCGATGCCCAGCGAGGCCGGTATCTCCGGCCTTTGTTTACAGCCGAAGAGGTCTGGTGTCAGCTCTTTTCGGAACCGGGGTCCGGATCTGATGTGGCCGGTCTGTCGACCAGGGCGATCAAGGACGGAGACGAATGGATCGTCAACGGACAGAAGTCGTGGACGACCCTGGCCCACACGGCGAAATGGGGAATGCTCGTCGCCAGGACGGATCCTGACGTCCCCAAACACCAAGGCTTGACGTATTTCATCGTCGACATGCGTCAGGCGGGAGTCGAGGTGCGGCCGCTCCGGCAGATGACGGGCGAGGCCGAATTCAACGAGGTGTACTTCACAGATGCCCGGATACCTGACGAGAACAGGCTCGGAGCCATCGGCGAAGGGTGGAAGGTGTCCGTCACGACACTGATGAACGAGAGAGTCGCCATCGGGTCGGCACCGACCCCGAGGGGCGCTGGTGCCATTGCGGAAGCCGTGAGTGTGTGGCTCAAGACGCCGAGAACCGACCTGGTAAAGCGAGATCAGTTGGTGAGCCTTTGGATCGAGGCCGAAGCCCTGCGGCTGACGAATATGCGTGCAGCACAATTGGCCAGCAAGGGTGTACCTGGTCCTGAGGGTTCAACCGGCAAGCTCCAATGGGCCGAGCTGCAAAAGAAGATCTACGAGTTTGCGATCGGAGCGCTAGGTGCTGAGGGCCTTTTGTACGGCTCGGCTTACGAGATGACCAGGCCGGATGAGGCAAGCTTCGGTAAGCGAGACACCCAGCAGAATTTTCTCAGGTCACGGGCCAACTCAATCGAGGGTGGAACCAGTGAGATCATGCGCAACATTCTGGGCGAGAGGGTGCTCGGATTGCCGGGCGAGCCGCGAGTAGACAAGGAACTTTCCTGGAAAGATGTTCCGCGCTGACCGACCTCGTCGCCTCAGGCTTGGGTAGGCTCCTGGCGACCGACGAACGTCGGACCGGCCGCTTCGCTGGGCATGGCGACGGCTGCTAGTGGGAGGCGCTCGATGGTGGTGGATCATCGCATCGTGGTTACTCGTCGGCCTCCGGGCGGCACATTGGACTGGCTTACCTCGGTCGGTGCAGTTTGGACTTGGGATGAGAACCGTCCGATTCCTGATTCGTTGTTCTCCAGCGAAATTGTCGGGGCAACCGGCCTCTACTGCATGTTGACCGACCGCATCGATGCAGACCTCCTGGATCTTGCGCCAGACCTGTTGGCAGTCAGCCAGATGGCGGTCGGCGTCGACAACATCGACCTAAGGGCCGCCACAGAACGCGGAATTCCCGTTGGGCATACGCCGGACGTGCTGACCGAGACCACGGCCGATCACGCCTTTGGGTTGATGTTGGCCACGGCGAGGCGGCTCAGCGAGGCAAGTGACTTTGTCAGAGCAGGGGGTTGGAAGCAATGGGAGCCGGAACTTCTGCTTGGAGCGGAGGTGCACGGCACGACCCTCGGGATCATTGGACTAGGACGGATCGGCAAGGCTGTCGCGAGGCGAGCCTCTGGTTTCGGGATGAAAGCCCTCTACAGCCAGAGGACCCCAGACCCGGTTGCCGAGGCCGGCCTTGGTGTGCAATACCGTTCCCTGGATGCCCTGCTCGGCGAGTCGGATCATGTCATCGTGCTCGCCGCACTGACAGATGAGACGAAGGGCATGATCGACAGCAAGGCCTTGGCTCTGATGAAACCGACTGCGACTTTGGTCAACGCGGCGAGGGGCCCGTTGGTTGACTCCGATGCGCTTGCCGAAGCCCTCTCCAGGGGGATAATCTTCGGTGCAGGCCTTGACGTCACTGACCCTGAGCCAATCCCGGTCGACCATCCCCTCCTGGCGTTGCCCAACTGCCTCGTGGTTCCGCATATCGGCAGCGCTACCTTCCGAACCAGAGTCCACATGGCAGAGATGGCGGCGGCCAATCTCGTGGCCGCCCTCAGTGGCGAGCGGATGCCTCACTGTGCCAATCCTGAGGTTTATGAGAAATGACGCAGGTTGTGTCTTCGGTTGTCGCCGCCCGTCGAAATGGCGGATAGAGTCGAGCTCTCTGGAGGTTTGGGATCCGCTACCGCTTTCTGGCGCTGACATTCTTTATGGTGATCGGCCTGGTCGGCCTCGCCGATTTCGCATGGCAGGTAGTAACCGTGGCAGATGCGGACCGCACTGCACAAGCCGCGAGGTCCCTGGGTATCGGCATCGATTCGTTGCGCACTCGGATCAACCTGCTGGTGCCGCTCGCCGCCGTGATCGCGGCCGTCGCATTGAGTGTCGCCTACGGCGCCGTTGTGGGTGATGCGCGCAGGGATGGGCGCATAATATGTGCGACGTTGTTGTCGATATACACGATCGTCCAGGTCGCCTCCGGTTTGCTTCTCGATCCCCGTCAGTTCGTGCTGGCAGCCGTGTTCGCAGCGTTGGCCGCGGGCGCCCTGTTCTTCGTGAGGAACGCGAACCCGGTTGGTCAGACCCGGCGCAAGGCTTGAGCGGCCGGTCCGTTGGGCAGGATCAAGCGATACGTCCTGTCACTCGGCTCCTACGACCACCAGCAGTGTGCCGTCCGAAACCGTGATCGCCGCTTCGGCGCCCTTTGCCTCGTTGCTCAGGCCACGAGTCGTTCCTGCCCTCATCTTTGCCCCAGCGAGAGGCCATCGCAGCCCTCTCAAATGAACCCCTCTTGCGGTGCCCCCTGTCGGAATGATACTTACGATCTGGCCAGGGACCGTCGGAACATGGCGAGTCCCCCTCACGATATATGCCCTGACCGGGCCGGTCGCCCAAGTGACATTGGCGGCGGCATATTTGCGAGAAGCCAACAGGCCGACGTTCGCGAGATGGTGGTCGAGGCGTCCACCTGATCCGCCGATCACCAGGATTTCTGTCGCTCTCGCTTCGATGGCGGCGTCCATGGCGAGTTCGAGGTCCGTGGCGTCCTTGGCACGTGGGTAGGCGCGGATCTCCGTTCCCATCGTGTTCGCCCTTTCATGGCCGGCCTCGCTGATGGAATCGAGATCTCCGATCAAGATGTCGACCGTCAGCCCAAGCCTTTCTGCAAGATCGGCCCCAGAATCCGCCGCGATGGTGAGATCGGCGGGCGCGAAATCCGCCAGAGCCTCAGATTCGACGTTGGCTCCGCCTGCGACTACGTAAACGATCATTGGGGCTGCCCTTTCTCGGAATCTTGTCGCCTGATTCTTAGGGCGCTGGAGGTAAATGACAAAATTGTCTTACGCGCGAACCCGCGCGTAAGACTCCAACGGGCGATCGTTATCGCCTGTTTGCGTTGGCCATGGCCCACATCGTGGCACCTCTGTGCCAAACAATCTGTCACACAAGTGCAAGGCCAACGGAACCCGAAAGCTGAAGCAGACAGGTCTCAGCGGGTTGCGAAGGTGGCGATCGACCCGTTTGCGATGAAGCCAGGGTCGCTTCCGTCGGCCGGTTGCCACCAGATTTCGTCGGCGGTTTGGCCGACCGCCGAATAGACGATTCCACTCGAATCCGGTGCCCACCTGGTCATGCTCCTGGCGAATTGATCGAAAAACGGCAGATACGAGACCGTGTAGGTCGCCGAGGGCACGATTGGTTCGAAGAGCACGACCTCGTCCTGGTCGCCTATTCCCCACTGGATCGCCGTTCTGTCAACTGTGCTTGTCAGAAACGCCAGGCGGGTCGAATCCGGGGCCCATTCAAAGGCGATCACGCCGGTTTGGATCGTCTCTTGGGCTCCACTCTCGAGGTTCATCGTGACCAAGGAGCCAAAGTTGATGGACTCGGGGCCCCCAGTGATCGAGAAAGCCAGCGTGGCGCCGTCTGGCGACACCTCGAAAGAGATTCGACCCTGGAATTCGAGCAGAGTCGAGAGCTCTTCAGACACGACGTCGTAACTCACCAGCTCAAGGAGGGGTTCGTCGGTTTGGAGGATCGGTTGGCCATCGGCCGATGCGACGATCCCGGTGTCCGGCTCCACCACGTACAGGACAAATGAGCCGTCCGGGGTCCACTCAGGGGCCAAGAAGGATCGGGTCGCCGGAGCGATGCGCGGCCCTGCCTCGTCCGGAGCGCCGATCGTTATGCCTCTCTCGCCCACGTGGGTGACGAGTCTGACCGAATCTGGTGCCCAGTCGAAGTAGTAAGGGGTTCCGGCCCCCGCCACGTCGACGCTTTGGTCGGTCCTGTCGACTATGGCAAGCGTGACGGGGTTTCCACCTAAGAACGCCAACTTTGTGCCGTCAGGACTCCAGTGCATGTAGAAGGGGATGAACGGGACATCGAATCGCTCCAGCCGCGAACCGTCTGGCGCGCCGATCACGATCTGGCCGTTGCCTGACGAATCGATCTCGCCCCAGGCCACGACCGATCCGCCAGGTGCCCAGGTCGGTTGAACCGCGAATGTATCGTCAGCGCCGCCTATCTCGATCAGAGCACCGCCGGACGATGCCCTCAACACCCCATCGACACCGAGGACTGCGAGCCCGTCTGGAGCTGCGATCGTGGTCGGAGGCGTGGTGACGGTCGTCTGATCTGGAGACGGTCTCTGGGTGGTGGTGGGCGATGGATCAGGCGCTGAGCTGGTAGTCGTCGATGTGGGCTGGACCGTCGAAGGAACAGTCGATGACGTCGGATCGATATCCGACTGGGTCGAACCACAGGCCGCGGCCAAAAGGGCGAATGACAGCAGCGTGGGTGCCGCGACCAGACGAAGACGCCGTGGGGAGTTCTGGAGCATGGAATTGAGGCTACAGGCGGCGCCCGGTTAGCAGGCGCTTCGTGGCGCAGAGAACGCTCGGGTCGGGGTGGCGGCAGTGAAATCTGACTCCCTGAGTCAGGCGTACAATCCGCGCCGAAGAACGGGAGGCTGTTGAAGACGATCGCTGTGTTGACATCTGGTGGGGACGCTCCAGGAATGAATGCCGCCATCTGGGCGGTCGTCAAAGTTGCAGCCTCTCGCGAAATCAGCGTTATCGGGGTGGAACGTGGCTACGACGGTCTTGTCGATGGCGCCTTTCGGCATTTGACCCGGGCTGTCGTGAGCTCTGGAAATCTCGTTCCTGCTCCCGGGATTGATGGCATGGCCGGGTCGGGCTGGCACATTGCTCGGCACCACCCGCTGTCAGCGTTTCTACGAGGCGTCTGGCCGACAGGAGGCGTGTCGCCAGTTGACCGAAGCGGGTATTGATGGCCTCATCGTGATCGGCGGCAACGGAACTCTGACCGGCGCCCATCTCTTCTCCCAAGAATGCGGCGCCGTCCCGGTCGTCGGAGTCCCGGCCTCGATCGCCGAGCGGGTCCACGAACGGCTGAGCGACCAGCCGGACGTCGACATTAGGGCCACTGTGCTCGGCCATGTTGTGAGAGGCGGCCGCCCGAGCTACCACGACCGCATGGTTGCGGGCCGGCTAGCACTCGGCGCAGTGAACGCGCTCGTCGAGGGCTGTCACGGCGAGATGGTCGCCTGGAGTACGACAACCGAGGGCGGCACGCCGACCGGCGACCCGCGAGTCTCCATCTTTCCGCTCGAGGTGGTCCTCGACGAAACCGAGGCATTGCTGGATGGATCGAGCGACATGACCAAGCGCAGAGTGTTACGGATGCAGTCCGTCCAGGGAGTGCTGGCTCTCTAGCGGGCGGTGGAAAGTTCAGGGCGGCATGAGGAAACTTGGCGAGAACTCATCTGGAGCGGCCGGTCGCTTGATTGAGATCAAAGATGCGGGCCGCCAATTCTTGATGCAGCTGGCCCTCTTGGAGCCTCCATTGCCAATTTCCATCCGTCGTGCCAGGTGTGTTCATCCTTGCCTCCGTGTCGAGCTCTAGGAGGTCCTGGATGGGAGCGATCGCCAGATGGGCGGCAGTTTCCCACGTCTTGGTGACCATTCCCCAAGCGATCGGCCCTTCGTCCGTTCTTAGGGTCCTACGCACATCTGATCTTGTCGCCTCGTCGAGTTTCGAGAACCATCCCATGGCTGTGTCATTGTCGTGGGTTCCCGCGTACGCCACGACCACCTCAGGGATCTGATCGATGCTGAACCGATCGGCATTGGGCCGGTCGTCGAAAGCAAATTGGAGGATTTTCATCCCTGGGAATGGGAGCCGAGCCAACAGAGACCGAGCTCTGGCGCTGAGGTCACCCAGGTCTTCGGCGATAAGAGCAAGACTGCCCAACTGGTCCGCCAAAGCGTCGAAGAGGGCCATGCCCGGTCCCTCCTTCCACTCGCCGATGGCGGCTGTGTCTGAGTGTGCAGGTATGGCCCAGTAGTCGGCGATTCCGCGGAAGTGATCAAGCCGCACCACATCGACCATGTCGAGAGTGGCCGCCAATCGCCTCGCCCACCACCGGAACCCATCGTCGGCGTTGGCTTCCCAGTCATACGTCGGGTTTCCCCACAGTTGCCCCGTCTCTGAGAAATAGTCAGGAGGCACGCCGGCGACTGTGACAGGGGCTCCGGTGAGATCGAGATCGAAGAGGTGACGGTTGACCCAGGCATCACTGGAATCGTGGGCCGCGTATAGGGGAATGTCCCCGATCAGTCGGATTTGCCGATCTGCGGCCAATTGACGGACGTGGTCCCATTGGCGGGAAAAAAGCCACTGCTCGAATTTTCGCCTTCCGACACGCCCCTCGAGAGTAGCGCCAGCCTTGTCCAGCGCGGCCGGGTCGCGGTCTCGCAATGGTTGTGGCCATTCCGGCCAGGGGCGAAGCTGATTGGCATCTTTCAGTGCCATGAACAGCGAGTCATCATCAAGCCAGTCGGTGTTCGATTTGGTGAATTCATCAAAGGCCGGCCAAAGAGGATGGTTGGATCCGAAACCGAGCCAGGCATTGTCGATCAAGGCAGATTTGGCGGCCTTGACCTGCCCGAAATCGACCCGATCTTGCCTGGCTGTGTTTCTGGCGAAGCCGACCTCAACCTGGTCGGCCGTGACGAGCCCATCCTCTACCAAGGCGTCGGGAGCGATCAATAGGGGATTGCCTGAGAACGACGAAAGGCTCTGATAGGGCGAGTCGGCGTATCCGGTGGGACCGAGTGGCAATATTTGCCAAGAGCTACATCCGGCGGCGACGAGCCAATCCAACCATTGCTCGGCGCTCGCGCCTAGATCGCCGATCCCGTATGGACCTGGCAGCGATGTGGGGTGGAGCAGGACGCCTGATGTTCTGGATGTCATGTGTTGCCCATGATGACCGGAGCCGACGCGTCAGTCGATCTCAATCGAAAGCGTCTGGATGGCAGATCGAAGCGCCGCCTCGACGCCGTCGGGTTTGGGCGCGCGTGCGAAAACGAAACCCAGGTATGTGCCGTCGTATGGAAGCGGTCTGACCACATCTCCTGGCCTGGCTGTGATGTCGACGGCGCTGATTCCGGCAACCAGCCGCGCCTCCTCGACCCCACCAATCTTGCGAAGCGTCCCTTTCGCAGGGACGGGGAGCATGGCCACTCCAGATGACGTCGACTCTCTTCGGATGTTGCGGATGTCTTCGCCGAGCGCATTGCGAATGATCAGCTGTTCCACCGAGGTGGACGTGAGTCCGAACCGCAGTGCTCGGCCGCACAGGCCTCCGATCGTCCGCGCTGCCAACTCGATCAGCACGACCTTGGTCCCGTCGATGCGCATTTCGGCATGCACAGCGCCGGTGCGCAGGCCGACCGCCCCGACCGCGGCCGCGGCCACTGCCTCGATTTCTGAGACCACATCCTGGTGATGACGGGACGGCGTTACAAAAAGTGTCTCTTCGAAATGGGGTCCATCCATGGGGTCCGGTTTGTCGAATATCGCCAGCGTTGTCCACTCGCCCTCATGGATCAACCCGTCGATCGATACCTCGGGGCCAGGTACGTATCGCTCCACGAGGATCGATTCGTTCGGATTCGCTCCTGCGGTGGTGAGGATATGCCTGATCGTGTCGACTGCTCGCTCCAGTGAATCCTCGTCGTCTGCCCTGATCACGCCGATTGAGGCCGACATCGACAACGGCTTTGCCACGACTGGATATCCGAGCGTCCTTCCTATCTGCGAGAGGTCAGCCCGCAATCCTGCAACGGTGAATGCCGGCTGGCGAACCGCAGACCCAACCTTGGCCCTGAGGGTGGACTTGTCGCGGGTCGCGCCGACCGCAGCGGCGGGATTGTGTATCAATCCGAGCTCTGCCGCGGCGATCGCTGCCGCAACCACACCGTGATCGTCGACGGGCACGATCGCATCGATGCTTCGAAGCCCGGCCGCCTCAACGATCCGGTTGGCTGCAGCTTGATCGTCGCAAAGGTCGATCGGGATCAGCCGATCTCCCATGTTGGCTGCCAGAGTCTGGTGGCCCTCGGTGGCCACCAGCATCTCCACGCCGAGTTCTCCGGCCGCTGCAACGAAGTCGGTAATCCGGTAGGAGGCAGACGGGAGTATGAACAGGACCGAAGGCGTTTTCACAGCGTCATCATGGTCGATTGCCGACCCTTCCAGGCCGCTGGCGTGTTTCTTCGGGCCCGAGACCGCGGTAGGATTGCCGCATGAATGAATCCGGCACCATCGTCACAATTTCAGAAGAGGCCCTTGCAGCCATAATCGAGATGAGGGACGCCGAACCCGGCGAAGACGAATTTGCTCTTTTCATCTCGATCACCGGTTTGAACGGGCCGCAATTCGCCTACGACCTGAGCTTCATGCCTGTCTCAGACAAGGAAGATACCGATGTCCTCGAACGGCATGGCGACATGGCTGTGATCATCCCAGCCAAGGATGTGGAGAACCTCCGTGACTCCACCCTGGCCATGTCCACCAACCCTGACGCTCCAGGGCTGGCGATGAACAACCCCAATTCACCCTCGCCTGCCGTTGGGGCCATAACCGCCCCTCCACCAGGAGAACTCACCGGCCCGATCGCGGAGCAGGTGGAGCAGGTGCTCGTATCGCAGGTCAACCCGGCGATCGCCGGACATGGAGGGGGAGCAAAACTCGTCTCGATCGACGACGGTACGGTCTACCTCGAGCTGCTCGGCGGCTGCCAGGGCTGCGGCATGGCCTCGGTCACTCTCCGCCAGGGAATCGAGAAGATACTGCGTGACGCCATTCCCGAGATCACCGAGGTCGTCGATGCCACCAACCACGCGGCCGGTTCCGACCCGTACTACGCGGCAGCGAAAAAGTAGAGCGAAAGCTTCACTCTTCCATATCTGGTCACATGGCCGGAAGCGCTTTCGTTTGTAGCGCCGACCGTCGATATCCCATTCGGGTAAGGACGAGTTTGGTTGGCTGGGGAATGTCGCGCGAGGCGCAGGCGTTGTCGCTCAACACAGATCGCACTTTGTTTATTGGACTGGGAGCGCGGAGGGAAGATCGATGGCGGACCTGCGTTTCGGTACGTTTCTCGCACCGAGACTTCTGTCGCTTTACCAGGCGATCACGGACCGAGTGGGCGAACGGCTGGGGATGACCACCGAGCTGGTGGTGGAGACCGACTACGAGAACTGCCGGAACGATATCAACGACATCTGTTTCGTGTGCAGTCTGCCGTACGTCATGTTCGAGCGGGAGGGCGTCTCGCCCGCGACCCCTATCGCCGCCCCGGTTCTCGCTGAACCTCGATACGGGGGCAAGCCCATCTACTTCTCCGACGTGATCGTGCATCGGGACAGCGATATCACGACCTTTGAAGATCTGCGCGGGCGGTCCTGGGCCTACAACGAACCTCTTTCCCACTCAGGATACGGAATAACTCGATACCACCTCGTGCGGCTTGGTGAAACCGATGGGTTCTTCGGAGACGTCATCGAGGCGGGCTTCCATGAGGCCGCCATCGGTTTGGTTCATCGCGGCGAAATTGAAGGCTCAGCCATCGATTCCCAGGTTCTCGGCATTGAGTTGCGGGATGATCCAGAATTGCGCGAATCGCTCCGCATCGTCGCGACCCTCGGTCCCTCGACCATACAACCGATCGCGGTGTCCAACAGATTTCCGTTGGATTTTCACTCCGAGGTCCGAGCCGCACTGCTCGATTTACACCACGATCCGGGATTCGAGACGGTCCTCTCAGATGGAATGGTGGACAGGTTCGTCGAGGTCGGACCCGAATCGTACGACGACATACGATCAATGCTCAATGCCTGCGAATCGGCAGACTTCATGGAACTGAGATGAGTCGACGCCTCAACATCTGGGGCTCCTCCCACCGTGCGGCCGACGCACGAGCGAGCGCGACCTGGTTCTCAGACCGAGGATCTAGGCGACCTCCCCTGTAGAAGCTCTGCGGCGGCTTCGAGGCAGCGTGACGAATGGGGTCGGAGGGCGTTGGCTGATACCCTCCGACCCGGATCCACATGAATAATCGGTCTAGCTCGAGCGCCAAAAATTACTTTCCAGCGCCGATCCGAACGTTGGCCGTTATCGGGCTTCTTTACCTCTTTCTCGGTGGGGTCAAACTCCTCGAATCCGGAATCAAGGGACTGGGGAGCGACTTCACCGACGCCCTGTTCGGGAACGTCTCGAATCCGCTGGTGGGCCTCTTCGTCGGTTCCCTGGCGACTGTGTTGGTGCAGTCCTCTTCGGTTACAACCGCAACGATCGTCGGTTTGGTGGCCAGCGGAGTGGTACCAGTGGACTCAGCCGTTCCCATGATCATGGGAGCCAATATCGGTACGACGGTCACGAACACCCTCGTCTCGCTGGCCAACCTCCGCAACCGCGAGGATTTCAAGCGAGCTTTCGCAGCAGCGACCATGCACGATTTCTTCAACGTGATGACGGTGGCGGTGTTATTGCCGGTGGAACTCCTCACTGGCGTATTGGCGAGAACTGCCGCTGGGATCGCTGGTCTGTTCGCCGGACGGTCTGACCTTGGCGGATCGTTCAACAGTCCCATCAAGTCGGCCGTCGGGTGGTTGGCCACCGGAGTGCGTGATTCTATCGAAGGCCTGTTCGCATCCACCAAGGCTCTGGGCGTCGCCTTGGTGGTTCTCGGCATTCTGCTCATCCTTGCGACCCTCACCCTCATCACGAAGAACATGCGAGTCCTGGTCGCGGATCGCATCGAACGAACGATGAACGCGGCTCTCGCCAAGAGCGGGCTCACTGGTCTTGCGGTCGGCCTGCTGGTGACGGTCGCGGTGCAGTCATCGTCGATCACCACTTCGATCCTGATTCCTCTGGTGGCGTCTGGTGTGCTGCTGGTCCGAAACGCGTACCCGATAACTCTCGGGGCGAACATCGGCACAACGATCACAGCCTTGCTGGCCGCACTTGGGGCCGGTGCAGTCGATGGCCTTACGATTGCGATCGTCCACACACTCTTCAACGTCGTCGGCATTCTGTTGATTTACCCCTGGCCCGCGACCCGCTACCTTCCCGTTCGCCTGGCCGAGGCGTTGGCGGAGGTGGCTACCCGGCATCGAAGCTTGGCCCTGGTATACGTATTCGGAGTTTTTGTGGCGATCCCGGCAATCGGGGTCATCGTTCTCTGAGAAAGGGGGAACAAGAAATGGTCTTCAGTTTCTTCCGCAGCGGTGACAAAGCGATGGACGAGGTGGAGGATCGCATCCACCAGATGTTGATCGATGGACGGAACGTATACGACACGGCGATGGAGGCCGTCTTCGGAGGCGGCAAGTCGAAGAAAGCCAAGGCAGCGGTCAAGGGAGCCGACAATGAGATCAACGTCGCCCAGCGTGACGTTCGACGTGCCTTGTTGGTTCACGCCTCTGTAGCCCCGGCGACCGACGTGGCCGAGGTTCTGTCGTACATGAGCGTCATCAAAGATGTGGAAAGGATCGGCGACTACTCAAAGAACCTCTACGACCTGGCCAGATACGGGGTCAATTTCGAGACAGCCGACGACAGGGACGAGCTCGCCAAGTATCGGGATCTGGTCGGCCAGCTCATCTCCGACGCCGCTGCGACGTTCCAGACCAGGGACACGCAGGGAGCCGAGGCGCTGGTCGCCAAGGCCGGCGGGTTTCTCGACGACTACGACAGCCATGTCAAAGCCGCCTACCGATCGGACGGATCGCCAGATGTCGCAGTAGCGAGAGCCCTCTATTACCGCTTTTTGAAGCGGATAACCGCCCACGTGATGAACTTTCTCACTGCGCTGGCGTTACCGCTTGATCAACTCGACTACTACGACGAGCCGAATCTCGATAGCTGATCGCCGGAGGGCGGGCACACAGGGGCGAGATCAGCCGGACGCGGCTCTGACGGCCTTGGCGACCTCGTCGGCAACGACCGCGTTGAACACAGAGGGAATGATGTATGCCCGGTTGACCTGCTCATCTGTCACCACCGAGGCGATGGCGCGAGCTGCCGCGGTTTTCATTGCTTCCGAGATCTCGGGCGCCCTCGAATCCAGCGCCCCTCTGAACACCCCGGGGAAAGCGAGCACGTTATTGATCTGATTAGGGAAGTCGGATCGACCGGTCGCGACCACTGCGGCGTACTCGAGCGCCCCGGTTGGATCGACCTCTGGATCAGGGTTCGCGAGAGCGAAGACGATGGGGTTGTCCGCCATGAGTTCGATGTCCTTCGGCGCGAACAGGTTGGGGGCTGAAACTCCGATGAACACATCCGCCCCCTTCAACGCATCGAGCACATCGCCTGCGCGGCCCTCGCTGTTCGTGTTCTGAGCCAACCATTGTTTCGACTCGGCGTTCAGTTCTCGACCCGCGTGGATTATCCCCTTCGAGTCCAGGGCCACGATGTCTCCGACGTTTTCGTCTTTCAACATCTTTGCAACGGCGACGCCTGCGGCCCCGGCTCCTGACATGGCCACGGTGATGTCGGCGAACGATTTGCCGACCACTCTCAGTGCGTTGGTCAATGCTGCGACAACGACGATCGCGGTCCCGTGCTGATCGTCGTGGAAAACCGGGATGTCGAGTGACTCACGCAATCTGGCCTCGATCTCGAAGCACCGAGGGGCGGCGATATCCTCAAGGTTGATGCCGCCGAATCCGGGAGCGATCACCTCGCAGGTGCGGATGATCTCTTCGGTGTCCTGTGTGTCCAAGCACAATGGCCATGCGTCGACATTGGCGAATCGTTTGAACAGGGCTGCCTTGCCTTCCATGACCGGCATCGCCGCGGCCGGCCCTATATTGCCGAGTCCGAGCACTGCGCTGCCATCCGTGACGATCGCCACGGTGTTGCCCTTGATGGTCAGGTTGTGGGCATCTTCTGGCCGCTCGGCGATCGCCTCACACACTCTGGCCACTCCTGGCGTGTAGGCCATCGATAGCTGGTCTCGGGTGCGCAGTTGCACTCGGGACCGAACCTCCAGCTTGCCGCCAAGATGCATCAGGAAGGTGCGATCGCTGACCTTGTGGACGCTGATTCCGTCCACGGCCCCGACGGCATCAGCGATCTCGGCGGCGTGATCGACGTCGCGGGCGTTGGCGGTGAGGTCGATGACCAGTCTGTCGCTCTCCGAATCGACGAAATCCATCGCAGCTACGACGCCGCCTGCCTCGCCAACGGCAGTAGTGGCGAGTCCCACCCCTCTTGGGTCGTCAGGGTGGAGATGGAGACGCATCGTGATGGAATATCCGGCGCTGGCTATCGACATGATTGAGATCCCTGTGGTCGGGTGGAAGCTTTGATTTACGGACTGGCGCTTTAGGTTACAGGTCGAGACCAAGGTCGCCAGACCCGATTGGACCTACCGGCCGACAACGGGCCCTATCGTTGCGCCATGGTCTCCAACCGTGAACTGGCAGCGCTCTTCGACGAGCTTGCCTCTTTGCTCAAAGTCGCTGACGGCAACGCTCAATCGTTCAAGGCCAGGGCTTACGAGACTGCGGCAAGGACGCTGGACACGCTCGAGCCACCTGCGTCCGAGATGCCGGTCACCGAACTCATCAAACTCAAAGGGATCGGCAAATCGTCCGCGTCGAAGATCAAAGAGATCGTCGAGACCGGCACGATGGACAGGTTGATCAAGCTAAGGGAAGAATTTCCGCCGACGTTCTTGGATCTGGTCAGGGTGCCTGGGCTTGGACCAAAAACCGCTCTCATGATCAGAGAACGGCTGGACATCGAAGACATTGACGGGCTGAGGGACGCCATCGTCAACGAGAAGCTGAGAGAACTGCCAGGCCTAGGAGCGAAGACCGAGGAGAAGCTGGCCAAGGCTCTCGATCGGCTTGGCACCTCTGGCAAAGACCGCAGAACACCGATCCTCGACGCGATGGCCATGGCGAGCCGCATCATCGACGAGCTGAAGCCGATGGCCGAGGTAGAACGAATTCAATACTGCGGCAGTCTTCGCCGGTTCCGGGACACAGTGGCAGATGTCGACATCCTCGTAGCCGCCGCTGACCCGGCCCCCGTCACTGAACGCTTTTCAACCCTCGCCTTCGTGACAGAAGTGATCGGCTCTGGTTCTACTAAGACCTCGGTCATAACTCAGGGCGGTCTTCAGGTCGATCTCAGGGTGGTCGAGCCAGCTCAGTGGGGGGCGGCGATCCTGTATTTCACGGGTTCGAAAGCGCACAACATCAGGCTGCGCCGACTGGCCATCCAACGTGGCTGGCTACTCAACGAATACGCGCTGGCGGAGTCCGAAGGCGGTGCGGTGGTCGCTTCCGAAACCGAAGAGGAGATATACGACGCTCTCGATCTTCCGTGGATCCCCCCGGCGGTCAGAGAAGACACTGGCGAAATAGAGTTCGGCCTCGATCGCAGTCTTCCGGCGTTCGTGCGTTGGGAGGATCTTCGCGGGGACCTGCATGTGCACACCTCGATGTCGGGGGACGGAGACCATTCGCTCACTGAGATGCTCGACGCCGCAGTCCGGAGAGGGCTCGAGTACCTCGCCTTGACTGACCATGCCGAAGACCTGGCCATGAACGGAGTGGACCAGGACGCGATGCTCGAACAGAGGGGCATCATCGGATCGATGGCTGCCAACTATCCAACCCTGACGATTCTCCACGGCGCAGAGCTCAACATCGGCAAGGACGGTGGCGTCGACTACGACCCCGAATTTCTCAGCACGTTCGATTGGGGCGTCGCCAGCGTGCATAGCCTCTTCGACCTGGATATCGAAGCCCAGACCACCAGAGTGATCACTGCGATGCAGAACCCGGCGGTCAACGTCATAGGCCACCTGTTCGGTCGCCGGATCGGCAAACGCCCAGGGATAGAGCTGATCGATGAAGCCGTTATCGAGGCAGCGGCGTTGACCGGCACCGCGATCGAGATCAACTCCCACCTCGATCGCCTCGATGCACCAAGCGAGTTTCTCCGAAAGGCAATGTCCAACCCAGATGTGATGTTCGTCATCTCCACCGACAGCCACCGCACGGGCGAACTCTGGCAGTCACGCTTCGGGGTCACCCATGCGCAAAGAGGTTGGGTGACGGCCGACCGGGTGGCCAACACGTGGCCAGTGGATCGTTTCGTCGAATGGGCAGCGAATCAACGAGTGGGCTGATCTATGCTTCTCGGCTTTCAGCGATGATGGAGTTCTCCAAGAATTCGGAGATCAGTTTGGTGACCTCGTCAGGGCGCTCGAGCATCGGTATATGGCCTACACCTTCGAGCGTCTGGAAATCCCAATCAGGCTTTCGACCGGCCAGCCGGGCCGATGCGACATATGGAACAACCCGGTCGGCTGTCCCATGGACGAGCAGTGTTGGCACGGTGATCGCATCCACGACTTCGTGATACCTACTCGGTAGCAGCCGCACCAGGATCGAACGGTACGCGGTCAGAAAGGAAGTGTGGGCCCAGGGCTGGGTGCGTCGTTCGGCCGCGACGGCTACGTGGGCCGCGGTCGTCTCCGCTCCAATACCGCCAGGGTCAGCGGCGACCATCCCGAAACTGTCTGCTACCCGCTGAGCAGGAGTCATTGAGCGATCGACTGCGTTGAGGACGGCCCTGCCGAAGGGTGGAGCGAATGAGCCGAACGCCATTACGAACATGTTGCGGTCGATCGAGCGCCACTCCATCGGAGCAGGGCCGGCCGGATCGAGCAACACCAATCGGCTGACCAGCTCTGGCCGCCGCGCGGCTTCGAGCATCGCAATCAGTCCGCCCATCGAATTGCCGACGAGCGTCACAGGCTCAGCGAATTCCGAACCGATGAATCTAGCCAAAAAGGCCTGTTGGGCATCGATGTGGGCAGACCGTCCGGCCGGTGGAGTTCGGCCGAAGCCGGGCAAATCGACGGCGACGACCCGGCCAAACGACGTGAGCCTTGGGCCAAGTTCGATCCAGTTGACCACAGAGCCGCCGAGGCCGTGAACCAAGAGGAACGGATCACCCTGCCCCCCGTAGTCGATTGCGTGAACGGGGCCGTCGATGTCGACTGTGAATGATTCCATGGCGGCACGTTACCGTCGGCGACGGCTCTAGTCGCCGAAACTCAGTACGAGCAGATCCGTCGAACGGCCTCGGCGATTCCGTGCTGGTCTGGTCTGTAAACGTCTTCGAGGGGAGGGCTGAACGGCACAGGCGTGTCCAACCCTCCGATCCGCATGACCGGCGCGTCCAACGACTCGAAGGCTTCCTCGGCGATCACGGCGGCGATCTCGGCTCCGATTCCTGCCAGTCGGTTGGCCGCATGCACGACCAAGGACCGGCCTGTTTTGGCCACAGACTCCAGCACGGTGGCTGTGTCGAGCGGCTTGAGAGTGCGGAGATCCACGACCTCGACATCGATGCCCTCCCCGGCCAAGGTCCCGGCGGCCGCCAACGCCTGGTGGACCATCGCGCCGTAGGAGATCACAGTCGCATCCGTGCCTTGCCTGGTAACGGCCGCCATGCCCAAGGGGACGGAATGCTCGCCTTCTGGAACCGGGCCCTTCAACGACCGATACAGAGGCTTCGACTCGAAGTAGATCACCGGATTGTTGTCGCGGATCGCCGAGATCAGGAGCCCCTTGGCGTCGGCCGGCGTAGAAGGTGCGACGACTTTGAGGCCTGGCGTGTGCACAAACCAGGCCTCCGGGTTCTGGCTGTGAAACGGCCCTGACCGGATGCCGCCGTCAGAAGGGGCCCTGATCACCCACGGCACGGAACCTCCCCAGCGGTAATGGGTCGTAGCTGCGAATTGAACTATCGAGTCGAATCCGGTGCTGATGAAGTCGGCGAACTGCACCTCGATGACCGGCCGCAGTCCCATCAGTGCCATGCCGTTGGCCGCGCCGATGAATGAGAGCTCGGTCATCGGCATGTTGAGCACTCTGCGGTCACCGAACCGTTCTGCGAGACCTTTGGTGACGTTGAACGCGCCGCCGAAGCTTCCGCCGACGTCCTCGCCAAGCACGAGGACGTTCGGGTCGTTGGCCATCTCGGTTGCCAAGCCATCTGAGATCGCCTCGATGTAGGTCTTTTGGTGACCTGTTGACGCTGGTTGATCGGCGAACCCGAAATTTCCATCGGTCATGGCGCGTACACGCCCTCGGCCACGGTCTGGGGATCAGGCCATTCGCTTTCCTCAGCGAAGCGGACAGCACTCGCTACCTCCGCTTTGCACCTGGCGGCTACCGCCCCGAACGCCCGATCGTCGCTGACGCCGTCGTCTCGCAGCGTTTGCTCGTAGCGCTCGAGCGGATCGAGTTTGCGCCACTTGTCGATCAGGTCGGCCGGCACATACTCCGCGCCGTCGTGAATGGCATGGCCGAGCATTCGCATCGTCTTGGCTTCGATCAGCGTCGGTCCACCCCCTGAGCGGGCCCTTTCGACGGCGACTGTCGCGGCCCCGTGGACTGCCCCGACATCGTTGCCGTCGATGATCTCGGACGTCACACCCTGGGCGGTTCCCCTCTGTGAAATGTCCTCGATGGCCATCTGCTGGCTGATCGGCGTCGAATACGCGTACTGGTTGTTCTCGACGATCACGACGAGGGGAGCCTCGTGCACAGCCGCCAGGTTGAGGGTCTCGTGGAATAGGCCGGTATTCGATGAGCCGTCGCCCACAAACGTCATTGCGACCCGCGGCTCCTCTCGGTATTGAAAGGCCATGGCGGCTCCGAGGGCGACCGGCATGGACTGAGGGAGGTGGCTGACGAAGCCGATGATGTTGAGATCGAGGTCTCCACAGCCGTGCAAGTTGGCGTCCCTGCCTCTGTTCACGCCGGTCGCCCTGCCTAGTTGGGAGGCGAGCAGCCGAGCTGGGGTCATGCCCCTGAGCAAATAGCAACCGAGGTCCCGGTGCATCGGCGCAACGACGTCGTCAGGACCGAGCGCGAACCCCGCTCCGACGCTGATCGCCTCGTGCCCTCGCTGGCTGAACGTCCCGCCGAGGCCTCTTCCCTGTTTCCACAAGGAGATGATCCGGTCGTCGAGAGTCCTGGTCAGTCGCATCCAGTAGTGGATCTGGCGTCGCTCTGCTTCGCTCAGAGGGTCCTCCCCGGCCGGGTCACGCAAGTTCAATCGTGATTTCGTCGTTCACGATCGATCGTCTCGAGGTAGGTGAGCCGGCGCACCGCCATTCGAAGTTCGGCGGCGAAGGCCTTGCGGCGCTCGGCCAGGTCTGGGGACTGACTGTCGAGTAGATCGCGATTGGCTGCGAGTTTGAGAGCGTTCGTGAACAGGCTCTTGGACACCGACTCGCTGGCCCTGAGCCGACGCTGCCTTCTGTACTGCTCTCCTCGGCCGAGGGCGCATTCGAGGCACGCCTCTTCATCCCATACTTCGTCGGCGGGCCGCTCCTCCAACTCTTCCGCGACCACCAGGTATGCCTCGACGAAACTTCGCAGCGCCCACGGTGCGCTCAAGGGGGTGATTGAGCGCAGCAATTTGTTGATCGAATCTGCGCCCTGGCTGATGGCATCCGCCCACTCAGGGTCGAACAGGGCGAGTTCCTGGTGGATCTCTTCTTGGAACTCGGCGCGCTCTGCGAAGAAGAACTCGAATTTGAGCATGTCGCGCATTGCCGCGACCTCCGACCAGAATGCTTCCACATCGCCCCCTCCGCTCTCGGCGGCCGCGGCCAGCGCAACCTCGGCGATTGCGGAGTTCAGGAAGAAGTGGATGATGGTGTTTCGATAGAACGCCGCGGCGAGATGCTGATCGGCAACTATTTGGAAGACCTGCTCAGGTCCGGTCGAGTGGATGGTGACGATCCCGTGCTCGGCGAGAGCACCCATGACATCGTCGATGCCCTGGTCGGACTTGAGGACTGCCAGCGGTTCGGTCGATGGCAGGTCTCGCTCTGCGACTCTGTCAACCAACTCGCCGAGATGCGCAGCTAGCTCTTCGCGAGTCAAGGCATGGTCGCCGGCGGCCAGCAGGGCGACGGTTGCCAACGAGGTTGGAGTGATCGGCGTCACCCGGTTGATCCGCAGCATCACCTCGAACGCAATCTTGGCGACGTCGACCTGGCGCTCCTCCCCGCTCAGTCCGATATCGAGTTCCTTGGCCATCGACACAGGTTCGCCGAATCGCAGGTGGATGTTGCCGTACCGGTTTCGCAGGGATCGGATCGTTTTGACCAGCCAGGTCGCAGACTCCTTTTCCTTTCCTTCTCCTCGCTGCTCCGCCGCGTACGACCCGACCTCCTGGATGTGGTCATAGGTGATCGCAGTTGGGATCAGGTATACGTCGTCGCTTTTTCCATTGCTGATCGCGTCTGCCACATAGGCCAGCATGCCGTAGCGGGGCGGAAGCATCTTTCCTGTTCGACTCCGACCGCCCTCGAGGTACCACTCGAGCGGGAAGCGCTTTTCGATCAGGTATTCGATGTAGGAACGGAGTACGAACTTGTAGGTCGGATTGTCCTTGAAGCTGCGCCTGATGAAAAACACGCCAGTTCGACGGATCAGCGGCCCAACCGGGAAGAAGTTCATGTTGATCCCGCCTGCGGTGTGATTGGGCGGTAGATCGTTTTCCCACAGTGAATATTGAAGGACCAGGTGGTCGAGATTCGACTTGTGCGAAGGCAAAAAGACAAGCGGGTGCTGGTTGCCGAGGTGGTAAAGGTCCTGGAACTGGGTGGTGTCGTAGTTGATCGACCCGTAACCCTGGCGATAGATGAACCTGATCCCGGAGGCCACCAGATCGATCACAAATGGCGAGTGGCTGGCCGCGATCTCCTTGAGGTAGCGGCCGGACTTTCGCAACATCTGATCGACAGGCCTGCCGAGCTGGGGAGCGATCTCTGCCAGCCCGTCCTTGAACTCGCCTCTCCTGAGAATTTCCTCGTGGACGAACTTGGGGATCTTGTAGCGGGTACCTCTCAGGTGTCGCTCTGAACGTTCGAGAGCCAGCCAAGCGCGCCTGGAGACGAATTCGTCAATCGGCATGACTTCGACCGACTCCTGCCATTGAGACCGGAGTTCGGCCGCGGTCGCTGCCGCGCCGGAGATCAGCCTGGCCCGATCGGGGTTGGTGCGAAGCGTGACCTGTTGGGTGATCACGTCCGGGTCGCGGGGGTCCCTAAGTGATAGGAAGTCCCTCGCCCTCAGGCTTCTGCGCCCTCGGTGCTCTGCGGCCAGCCAGACCACCCGCATCGGCAGAATGATCGGGTTGTCTCCCCGGTTCAGCCGAGCCGCCAGCCGCGGGTCGATTTCGTGTCGTTTCTTGCGACGACGAGAGGGCGGAATCTCAATGACCTCGACGTTGGTGGCGGGGGGCTGATGGCGCGCCATCCAACCCGCCACGAGCTGGCGTTCCAGCCTGGAGGCAGGATCAGAGATTACGACAACCGCTTGCACGGCCTCGTCTGGCCAGTCTGGCTCGTCCGTAAGGATCACGTCGGATACGTCTGCGCTCAGCACCATGGCGCCCGATTGTATGGCGCAAGACGCCGATGTGTAGCAACGGATCAATCTGCTGATACATTTGCGCGCATGCGGGTGGTGGTTCAGCGGGTCAGTTCGGCGGAGGTGTTAGTCGCAGGCGATGTTGTCGGCAGCATCGCTGCTGGCCTGTTGCTGCTCGTCGGAATCGCCGAATCTGACACCGCGGCAGATCTCGATGCCATCGCCACCAAAATCGCCGGGCTGCGAATCTTCAGTGATGAAGAGGGCAAGATGAATCACTCTCTGGCCGATGTCGGAGGTCAGATTCTGGCGGTGAGTCAATTCACGCTGCTTGCAGACATCCGAAAGGGACGGCGTCCCAGTTTCACGAGTGCGGCCAGACCGGAGTCGGCGTTGTCGAGCTTCGATGCCTTTTGTGATCTGCTGACGGTCGAGGGCTTCGAGGTGGAGACGGGTCGTTTCGGCGCCAACATGGAGGTCCGCCTGGTCAACGACGGCCCTGTGACCATCGTCGTCGAGACGGCTGATGGTCGGGTGATCTGATTCCTGTGCTCGTGAGGTGGCTCCGGCCCGGCGTTGAGCACACGACCGGAGCCACGATTGAAACGGGCTGCTGGACTACATCCCTAGATCGATGGTCTCGTACACGTTTACCGTGCCGCCATTCTTGAGCACCGGACAACCCTGGGCCATGGTCACCGCCGCGTCGAGCGTGTCCGCGGAGAGGATCGAATAGCCGGACAGATGCATTGCGCCTGCCCCATCGGAAACCGAGCTGTTGGTGATTGTCTTGGCCTGAGCGGTCGGCGCGCCACCGTCGACTAGTCCTTCGCCGAGCCCCCCGAACCAAGCTCCCCAGGCTTGCATCTCTGCCGCTTGATCCTCTTCGGATTCCGGCATGCCGGAGCCGCCGTGATATGCCAAAAGATAGTTCGCCATGATCTTCTCCTATGGATCGCACGCGACTGCGTCCTGCTGTCGCTGTTGAAGCCACGACGGACTTCAATACCGGATTTCGACATCGAAATCCGTCGGGTCCGCCTCTCAACGATCTCGGCGATCCGACTAATCGCTGTTGGCGGCGACCCACTCCTTGCCTGGTTCGCAGAAGCGTTGAAAGTCGCAGTGGTGGCAGGCGGGGGAGGGAGTTGGGGTCCAATCCTGGGCTTCGATGCCGCCGAATAGTTCGCCGAGCCGGTCTTGTGCATTCTCCAACCATTCGCCATCGACGTCTTGGCTGACTTCGTCCAATCCGTCGCCGAAGTAGGCGAAGGTCACCTTGAGAGGGTCTGGCGGTGCAGCCGAAAAGCCCGGTGCCGTCACGGCCATCGCGTAGGCCTGGAGCTGCACGGTCGCCGCAGGGTCGTTTCGGTTGCGTCCGCTCTTGAAATCGACCACCTCCCATCCGTTCTCTGAGTGCGGGTAGATGGCGTCGATGCGGCCCCTCACCCAGACGCCCTCACTGACCCGCAGGTCGAATGGCATCTCGACATGCACAGGCAACACGGTCCCGAATCGAGAGGTCTTGAACACTTTGAACGCGTTCGGTCGGCCGGCGGTGGAGGCCTCTGCGTCATCCCGGCCGTCGGGCGTTGTGTCGTAAACGATCTCATCGATGTCATCGAGCGGGATGTTGCCGCGATTGTGGATCTCGATCTTGCGGTGCAGTTCGACCCCACGTCGAGCGGCAGTTGACGGCCGCCTCGGAAGTCGGTCGACCTCCGACCAGAAATACCGTTTCGGACAGGTCGCATATGTGACGAGACCGGTGACCGAGGCCCGCGTGATCGGGTCTGGTCGGTCGGCCGAACCCTCGGATTCGGGGAGGGAAAAAAGCATTGTCTGGAACTCGTCCACCGCATCATCGTACGGACCGGTGACTCCAAGAGATTCCGCTCGGGTTCTGGTCCAGGAGGGGTTGGTGATAGTGGCCCGCATCGCCGCGTCCCAGGACATGCCGAAGTGCGGGTCGGGGCCTGGCCCAGGGACCGATGCCCTGACGACCGGAGGCCGATCCTGTGGGTCGTCGATCCAGGCGGCCGTCGTTACGTGCTCCAACCCGCGGACGAGCTCGAGGAGGGCGCTCGGTTTGACCGGCCTCATGTTTGGCTCAGGGTTGCCGTACCACGAAGCACCACTGAGGATCAGGTGCTGCTGGGCCCTGGTGACGGCCACGTACGCGAGGCGCCACTCCTGGTCCTCGTGGGCGGCCCGAAGAATCGCTCGGCGTTCCTTGACGTCCATGTCCGGCCCGATCCTTGGACGCTCGTCGCGGTCGAGACGCAGATCGTCGGGGAGAACGGCCGGCCTCGCATACGGATCGTCGAATGAGCGCACTCTGGACGGGAAGTTGTTGTGATAGACCGCCGGGATGAAAACGACCGGCCATTCCAAACCCTTGGCCCTGTGCACGGTCAGCAGAGTGATCGCGTCGTCAGTGCCGACCCGAGCCGTGTCAAGCTCCTCGATCTCTTCTTCCATCATCAAAGAGAGATAGGCGAGAAACGCTTCGAGGGACGGCCTGCCCTCGAGCGGACTCCAGTCTTCGGCCAAATCGAGGAAGCGATACACGTTGAGGCGGGCGGACAACCTGGCGGCCTCCGGCATCGCGTCGATCTCGTTCCAGGCATCGGTGACGGTCAGGATCTGGCGGACCAGTTCGATCAACGCGACTCCCTGGGCGAGGGTGACCAGCTCCAGGTAGGTGTCTGCGAACTCGCGAAGGCGAGAGCGGATGTCCTCGTCCAGATTCAGCTCGTCGACATTATCGAGGGCTTCGACGAGCGTGTGGGCAGGGACCGCCTCGTGATCGACCGCGTACGGGTCGGTTTTGGAGCGAGCCTGCGCCCAGTCGGTGAGTGCCTTCAGGCCCACCATGCCAAGTCGATAGCGGGTGCCGGAGAGGAGCCTGGCAAGGGCAGGTCCGTCTTCGGGTGAGGCGATCAGCCTCAGCCATGCGTGGATCTCCACAATCTCGGGGATGCCGAGCAGCCCGCCGAGGTTGGCCACCTGGACGGGGATTTCATGGTCGTCCATGGCGTCGCGCACCAGCGCAATATCCTTGTTCTTGCGAAATAGGACCGCCATGTCCTTCCAGGCGAACCCGTCGTCATGAAGCCGGCGGGCTTCGTCAGCGATCAGGTTGGCCTCATCGCCTGCGGTCCGTAGCCAGGCAGCGGCGACGGCTGCCGATGGGTTGTCCTTGTGCGGCACAAGGGGAGTGCCTCCTCCATCACTGATGTTGAGTCTGACCGCGTTGGCGACGTCGAGGATCAACCGACCAGACCGCCGGTTGACCGACAAGGGCAGGGTCGCGGCCTGGCTGCCGTCTTCGTTCGGAAAATGTTTCGGAAAATCGCGGAAGTTGCCAAGAGAGGCTCCCCGCCACTCGTAGATCGTCTGGTCGAGGTCGCCTACGGCGGTGATGATGGCGCCATCGGTGAATAGCGACTGGAGGAGGAGGCGCTGGGCGGGGTTGGTGTCCTGATACTCGTCGAGTACGACCGACTGGTAGCGACCGGCCACGCTGTTGGCCACCTCAGAAAACTCGCTGACCAGCCGGTATGCGAGACGCACCAGGTCGCCGTAGTCCAGAACGTCCAGTGCTTTCTTGTATGCCTGATAGTTGCGAAGCGCTCCGGCCATCTCCCGCCTCTGGACCATGATCTCGTCTGGTTGGTCCGGTGTGGCGGAAATCAGATCTTGAGCCGTCTTCAGGTTATCCGAGAGGTCGGATTCGAGCTTGAGAAGGGCGGGAATGATGTGTCGGCGGGCCGTTATGTCGACCGTCGAGAATTCGGCCCGTCTGATCGCCTCGAACAACAACTGGCGACCGAAAGTTGGAGTGATGATCTGAGCAGAGCGCTCCACGCCGACGAGGGCACCGTGATCGGCGAGCAACTGGGAGGCAAAACCGTGGTAGGTGTGAATCTCGACCGACTCGCTGGGATCGGCTGCCCCCAGAACGGTGCGGATCTTGTCGGTGAGCTCGAATGCAGCCTTGTTGGTGAAGGTGATTCCCAAGATTCGCCCTGGGGCGATGTTGTGCTCGGTCACCAGGGCAGCCACCCGGTGAGCGACGGTGGTCGTCTTGCCGGTCCCGGCGCCGGCGGCCACTCTGAGAGGGGCGAGCGGGGCGTTGATGATGGCGGCCTGCTCTGACGAAGGCGTGAAGGTCATCGGACGAACGCCTCTCGTCCTTCTGGCCATTCCGGGCAAATGAGTTTCACAGTGCAGCGATTGCAGTGGCGGTTGGGTGTTGCAGGCCATTCTTCAGCCGAGATCCCGTTGGCGATCTCGACCAGACGTTCACGAACCATTTCGACGTTGGCCGGGTCGAATCTGATCGGTTTCGGAGTTTTGAGCGGATACCAGAATTCGGCCTCGCTCACATCGCCGTGCACGGTGATCTCTGGGTCTTGCGCCGCGGCGAGCATGTAGAACCCCAGTTGGAGTGACTCGGCTGCATCCTTCTGGGTGGGGGTGGTCTTCGAGGTCTTGTAGTCGACAATTCTCAGCCCGCCTGGGCCTTTTTCGATTCGATCGGCGATTCCTCTCCAAAGCGTGCCATCGATATCCAACTCCAAGTGGCGCTCGAGCAATACAGGCTTCGCGTCCGGCTGAGGCCAAGCTTCGTACAGCAGATCGAGGAGCAGATCGGCCCGTCGCCGCCAGGCCGCCTGCCAAGCCCCCTCACCGAAATCATGTTCGGCGAATATCTGCTCAAGGGCTGACGCGGCCTCGAGCCGGTTGGACCTGCGATCGTGATCGTCCAGCGCTCGGGTTTCGGCCAATTCGAGGACTTCGTGGATCATCGAGCCGAAGGTGGCGTATGGCGACCCTGAATCAGCAATGTGGAGGCGGCGCTCCATTGCGTATCGGCGCGGGCAGGTGGCGTAGGAATCTGCCTGAGATGGCGACAAGGCGAGACTTTCGGGCAGAATCCCTCGATCGATACCCCTGTCTCGCACCATGGTGAACTGATCGGCCGGACGCATGATGGGCAGCGGCGCATCGACCAATACCTGCACGGCAGCGAGCCGCTGGTGCGGCGGTCGGTGAGGATCGGTGAGGATCGAACGCAGTATTGCCTCAGCCTCGCCCACTGTGACGGGTTCGCCATCCTGGGCCTGCGGTGGACCCAGCGCGGCCGCGTCATCGGCGCCGGCCACCATCGCCAGGAAGCGACTCGGTCGTTTCTGCCCCTCGTCGATGCCTGCGCTGGTGGCGGTCCACACGACCCTGGTCTTGGCTCTGGTCATCGCCGTGTATGCGAGGCGCATTTCCTCCTGGAGGCGGAGGCGGAGGGACTCGGCTGGGTCGGCGCCCGCATCACCGAGATGCTCGGTCGCGAGCAGGGAAGCCCGCTGCCGAAGATCCGGAAACACGCCTTCGACCGCATCTGCGATGAACACGACGTCGAACTCCAGGCCCTTCGATTGGTGCAAGGTCGTGAGCGTGATCTGGTCGCGACTCGTCGACGATCGGCCAAGTAGCGGCTCGGCTTCTATGTCGTCTGCGTCTGCCCTGCGGACGAACTCGATGAGAGTGGCCTTGGGGTCACGTTCGTTCAAGCGACCCAGTACTTGACTCAGCGACGTCCAGGCCGCCCGGTATCCGGCGCGCTCTGGGTCGAGCACCAGGTTGCCGATCTGGGGAACCGAGGTCCAAATGTGCCAGAACGCCTCGGTTGCTGGTTGGTCCAGCCAGTCGGCGTCGGCGATGAGGGAGGCGATTGGCTGAGCTTGGGGGAGCTCGGCAGCCAAAAGATCCGGCCATGCTTGGCCGCGCCGAATCCTGGATCTCGCCAGTGAGCGCTCCTCGGTTATTCCCACGGCCAGCAACGGGCCGAGGAGTAGGCGCCGTACCGAACGCTCGAACTGGGACTCGATCGGGGTGATGGAGGGGTGGTCAGGTTCGAGTGCCGACAGATCGCGGAGGCCAACGGCGGCTCTCACCAAGTCGAACAGAACCTGGACGGCCGGGTGATCCGTCAGCCGAGCGTCTGGCGGTTCGTGGGGTACGCCGCGCCGGTCGAGCGCCCTCGACAATTCGGGGAGCAACCGGCGTTTGGTGCGAACCAGTACTGCCATCCGGCGGTACGCGACGCCCTGCTCCAAATGCACGCGCCTGGCCTCGGTGGCGATCCAGTCGGCCTCTTGAGAATGCTGATCGAACACGAATACGTCCACTCTTCCGCTGTGTGGGGCGGGTTCGACTTGGCCGGCCGCGCCTGGCAGAGCGCCGGAGGAGGTAACTCGTTCCGCTGCCCTGAGAATCTCCGCAGGCACTCGGAAGGAGGTGGCCAGCACTATCCGTCTGGCTGGGTGACCGTCCAGGTCCACGAACCGCTCAGGGAAATCCGCGACGTTGTGTAGCTCGGTACCGCGGAAGCTGTATACAGATTGGTAGGGGTCGGCGGCCGCCAGCAGGTTGCGATGACTCAGAGTCAGGTTGGCGAGTAGTTCTGCCTGGGCAAGGCTGGTGTCCTGGTATTCGTCGACGATTATGTATTCGAACTGGGCGGCTACTGATCTGGCTACCTCGGGATCGGCCAGGGCACTGACGGCCCGGTACTGAAGCGTCCCGTAGTCGATCCTGTCTGTAGCCGACAGCTCGGCGTCGTAACGAGCGATGAAGGCCGGAAGGGCGCGCCAGTCGTCACGCCCTGCGGCGAGTTCTGCGATGGCGTGCACGTCGAGTAGCCGTTCGCGGGAACGAAGGATGTAGTCGGTGACCTCTCCTGCGAACGTTCGACTTCCAAGCAGAGGTTGGAACATCAGCGGCCACTTCTTGGGCTGCTCCGCCTTCAAGAGTTGACCGACGAGGTCGATCTGTTCCGGACCGGTGAGGATGGCAGGGTGCTTGCTCCATCCGAAGGCACTCTCGCCGTGCACTTCGAGTATTCGGGAACAGAAGGAATGGAATGTGGAAGCGGGCACCCCCGAGACCGTCCTGTCTACTTGCGCCAATATCCGCTCTCGGAGGTCGGCCGCGGCTCGGCGCGAGAATGTGAGGGTCAGTACTGATTCCGGCAGGACCGCCAGCTCGTTTATCAGGTGCGTCGCGCGCCTAACCAGAAACTCCGACTTACCGGCGCCTGGGCCCGCCACGACCAGCTGGGGGCCGCCGACCATGGCGACGGCTTCTAGCCAGTCGGAAGGCATGATCCGCCAATCGGCCGTACGCCTCGCTCGTTCTTCGGGCTGACCGGTCACTTGGGCAAGGCTAGGCGAATGCCTGGTCGGCTCAGGCGGCGACCTCGGCCATCGATGGCGTGCTCGATGAACCAAAGGTTGGGTTGGACGGTTCGAAGCTCAGTCCGGCGGCGAGGAGGTTCGCCTCCGCGGCCGCAAACTGCATAGAGGCGCGCCGGTCGCGTCTCGACGCTCGCAATCGCTGCGTCATGATCGAGATGGGTCCGAGCTGGGTCTGTCTGCTGGTGAGTTCCATAGTGTCAACATACGGGGCGGGTGTGACATTCTTGCGAGGCCTTGTTTCTGATCACCTCCGCAAGAGGTCGCCTGACCCGGCTACGACACGCCGACTGAGCGAGAGCGGCGTCGATTGCGTCTTGCCTGGCCTCTTTCGATCTCATCTGAGACGCGGCCGAGCCGGTCCGAGATCTCTTCCGTGGTCGGTCGCGGCCCAGAGAGGTCGGCGTCCACCGTGGACCGGATGACGCTGATGTGGTCGAAGCTTGAACCGCAGCATGCTCCGACGATGCGAGCTCCCGCCCGCACCGCGAGTTCTGTGTAGGCGGCCATGTCCTCTGGGCCTGACGGATAGCTGAGAGCTTCGTCCTTGTAGAGCGGGATGCCACAGTTTCCCTTCGCAATCACGATCGCGTCCGGGGCGGCGGCGGTGATGGCGGCTGCCGCCTGCACCACGTCTGAGGGTCCGACTCCGCAGTTAGCCCCGATGGCCGTTGGCCGGGTTTCATGTCCGAGCCACCATTCGCCGATAGATGTCGGGGCGATCCCCATCATCGTGTGCCCGTTGGTGTCGAAACTCAGTGTGGTGACCACTGGGATGTCTCGTCCGGACGCTGCCTCGACCGCCGCCGCGAGTTCTTCCCACGACGAGATGGTCTCGATCCACAACACGTCGACGCCCGCCTCGATCAGGGCATCAGCCTGTTCGGAGAAGATTCGCACGCCCTGGTCGTGGGTGAGCGGCCCTAGCGGTTCGAACAGCTCACCTGTAGGACCCATCGAGCCGGCGACAGCGACCATTCGGTCGGCATCGTCGGCAACCTGCCTTGCGACGCCGACAGCTGCCCGGTTAAGTTCTGCGACCCGGTCCTCGAGCCCGTGGAGCGCCAACCTGGCGCGGGTGCCGCCGAAAGTATTGGTGAGGACGATGTCCGCTCCAGCTTTGACGTACCCTGAGTGAACTTTGGCGATCAGATCAGGCTGGTCGACGTTGAGGAGCTCTGGACAACCCCCGCTTTCGAGGCCTAGCTCGAACAGCGCGGTGCCCATCGCTCCATCTGCCACCAGGACCCGCTGCTCAGTCAACAGTTCGGTGAATATCGACGGTCCGGCGGTGCTCATACTGTGACTCCTTGATGGGTCAGCAGCGGTGACGAAAGGAGGCCTTGACGATGCCAGTGCGGCGGATTGCGGATCGTCGCCTCTAGGCGTCGCTTTAGCGGCATTTCGTGAGCGCCCGCAAGCTGACTTCAAATCGGCGCTTATTCTTATTGTCGACACAGTATACCCGCTTCGAAGCAGTTTTGAGATCCGGGACCCGAGAACGGTGCTGGTGAGCACCAAAGATGGTTCCTACAATCTCGACGCATGTGGGTCGGGGGCCGTTGGTGGAACAGGGCGTTGTTGGTTTTGGCAGTGCCTCTTTTGGTCGCCCTCTTGGCGTTCGTGGCCTGGTGGGCTGACAGCCTTGGGGCCGACGGCAACGTTGTGCGCAATACGGAAATCGATGGAGTCGCAGTCGGGGGTATGAGCGACACCGACTTGGTCTCCGCCGTCGAGGACCTCTCGTCCGATTTGTCCGTGGTCACCGTTCGGGTTGACCTTGGCGACGACGTCCTGGAGGCTTCGGCGGATAAGCTCGGAATCAGCGTCGATATCGAATCAACCGTCTTGGCTGCGATGGCCGCGGGGCGAGACGGTTCGGTCGTCACCCGAGCGGTCGGTTGGATCGGTGCGTTTCGAAACCCGAACGAAGTGTCTGCCCGGTTCTCAATCGATCAGTCGATCGCACGCCGGACCATCGAGGCCGACGGGCGTATGGCTGATCGGATGCCGGTCGAGCCGACGATCGAGTTCGATGGCGAACGGCTGGCTGTCGTCGCCGCCGTCCCCGGCCGCACCCTCGACGTCGACGACATCGTGGAACGTCTGGCTGTCGCAGTGGCGGACGGATTGCCAGACCAGATAAGTTCGCAGTGGGCTCCGGTGCAGACGATTCAGTCAACCGATCTGGCTACCCGCATGCTCGCCGAGGTGGACCGTCGCACCGACGCCGGAGTGGTCGTCGAGGTACGTGGCACCCAGCGGTGGATCCCACCCAAGGTTCTATTTGGATGGATTGGATCCGAGGTCTCCTCAGGTGAACTCACACTCACATTCGAAGACGCCGCGTTGCTCGAGTACGTCGAGGGCCTATTCGACGACTTCTCGGTCGGGACGATCTCGACGGCGTTCAACGTGGTTGACGGCGTCCCAGTGCTCGGGGACATTGGCGACGACCGAGCAGTCTGTTGCTCGACCCTGGCCGTTGACGCGGTCCAACGAGTCGTGAGAGGCGAGTCGTTCGGCGTGGCAACATTGCCGCTTCGTTCGCCCACCATCGACGAGTCGATCTTCGCCGCATCCCAGTTGGGTATCGTCGAACTAGTCGGGTCATTCACGACGAATTACGTCTGTTGTCAGAGCCGGGTGACCAACATCCAGCGCATCGCCGACATCATCAGGGGAGTGGTGCTCGAACCGGGGGAACAGCTTTCGATCAACGGGTTTGTTGGACGTCGTACTACGGAGAACGGCTTTGTCGGGGGAGGGGTCATAGACAGAGGGCGATTCAACAACGCAGTTGGAGGAGGCATCTCGCAGTTTGCGACCACCATGTTCAATGCTGCTTTTTTTGCCGGCCTCGACATACCCGAGTATCAGAGCCATTCGATATACATCAGTCGGTATCCGTATGGTCGCGAGGCAACTCTCTCTTTCCCCGCCCCAGACCTGGTGATCGACAACACCAGCGAGTACGCGGTGCTGATTTGGCCCACCTACACCGACACGTCCCTGACGGTCGACATCTACTCGACGAAGTACATCGAAGTCGAGGCCCTCGACTACCGGGTAGGCAGCGCCCGCAGATGCACAAGAGTGACCTCACCACGCCAGCGCACCTATCCGGACGGAACGGTAGTCATAGACGAGTTCTTCGCCACCTATCGCCCAGGCACCGGCCTCGACTGCAACGGAAACCCGACGTAGCGGTGGTCAAGTCACGCACCTCTTGAATGCCCGACGCCGGTGTGTACAATATGCGCATGGCCCGTGTGAATGTGTACCTGCCTGATGATCTCGCTGAAGAAGTGAAGTCTGTCGGTTTGAACGTCTCCAAACTCACGCAGGAGGCATTGAGAAGCGCTCTCGCCGCCAGTCGTGTAGGCGATTGGCTGGACGATGTTGGAGCGCTACGGTCGGTGGGTGTCGACCAGCAGGCCATTGTGGCGGCCGTGTCTGGAGCGAAGGACGAGGTGGAGGGTCTTGACTGATCGGTTGATAGTCGACGCATCGGCCATGGTCGATTTGCTCGTTGGGTCGCCTCAAAGTGCCTTGATCCAGGGACGGCTGCGTGGATCCGAGATCCACGTCCCTGCTCACTTCGATGCTGAGGTGTTCTCAGCCCTTGGGAGGCTCCAGAGGAGTGGTCACCTCACCACGCGCCAGGTTTCATCAAGGGTCAAGCGGCTATCTGCAGCTCCGTTTCGCCGTCATTTCCTCATGTCGTTGCTCGACGGTGCGTGGAGGCGTCGCCACAATCTCCGTCTTGTGGACGCGCTGTACGTGGAGCTCGCCACCCAGATGGATGCACCGGTCATCACCACTGATGCGGGCCTGGCCGCAGCCTCATCATCGGCGGAACTGGTCACGGCGACCGGTTGAGCAACGCTTCTCGCCCATATTTCTGAATGCTGTGCGACCATCCTTTCAGTTCGGGAGATCAAACGGAGGCTTGATGGCAGTCAGCAAGACAATTCAGCGACGCTTGGCATGGATCGATACAGATGCGTCTGGAATCTGGCATTACTCCACGGTGATCCGCTTTGCCGAGGCCGTCGAGGGTGAGTTGCATCGCGAATTGGGAATCTCGGAATTCACGTTCGGAGCGCTGCCAAGGGTCCACATCGAATTCGACTTCAAACGTCCCGTGGCCTTCGACGAGCTGGTTTCCATTTCTCTCACCGTTGCCTCGGTTGGTTCCAGTTCGTTGACCTACGACCTCGAGCTGTCCGTGGACGGCGACCTTGTGGCGAACGGCAAGATCGTCACGGTTCTACTGGATCGGCAGACGCAGGCGGCAGCGCCCTGGCCGGACGAGATCCGGGCCAAGCTCGAAGGGGCCTGATCCGACTCTGCCCGGACGCGTATCCTTCTGGCTATGGATGGTCTGGAAGAATTCCGTTCCGAGGTCCGTTCGATCCTCGCCTCAGAGTGGGATGCGGATCGGTATGCCGCCGAGGTGGAGTCGGTCACGGTGGCCGGCGGCACGCCTGCCGGCGAATGGCACAGGTCGCTCCAGTCGCATCGTCTGGTTGCCCCCCACTTCCCGGAGGAGTTCGGCGGGCGGGGTCTGAGCCAGCTTCATCGAGCGGTTGTCACCGAAGAACTCGACCTGTTGGGCGCTCTCCCGCCCTCCAACATCATCGGGGTCGGCTGGGCGGCGCCGACGATCCTGGCCCACGGCACCGAGGAGCAGAAACGCCGCTACATCCCACCCCTGCTCGAAGGCGCCGAGATCTGGTGTCAGCTCTTCTCCGAACCCGGGGCAGGCTCGGACCTGGCGGGGCTGACAACCAGGGCGGAGCGTGACGGCGACGAGTTCGTTGTCACCGGACAGAAGACCTGGACGTCCGGAGCGCATTACTCGACTTTTGGGATACTGCTTGCCCGCACCGACCCGGACGCCCCCAAACACCGGGGCATCAGCTACTTCATCTTCCCGATGCGCCAGCCAGGGGTAGAAATTCGTCCCATAAGGCAGATGACCGGTGAGTCGGAATTCTGTGAGGTTTTTCTGGATGGCGCTCGGGTCCCGGCCGCCAACCTCGTCGGCGAATTGAATGATGGTTGGCGGGTGGCGATCACGACTCTCATGAACGAGCGGATCTCGCTGTCGACGGGGGTGGGCATGCTGTGGGGCCTCGGTATGTCGTTCAATCGATTCTGGGAACAGGCTGCCGTTGGGCCGCTGAGTGCGCTCGATCGGGATCGTCTGACCCGCCTCTACGTACGTCATCGTATCCTCGGCAACCTCAAGTCGGCCGCGTTGGCCAAGACGGTGGCCGGGGGCACTCCAGGTATCGAGGCAGCGATCCAAAAGCTGCTCGCCGACACCCTCGGACGTGACGCAACCAACCTTCTCGTGGATTTCCGCGGATTGGGTGGGCTGCAGATGGACGATCAGCCGGCGGTCCAGGCACTGTTCGCTCGAGCCCTGACCATCGGAGGCGGCACTGAAGAGGTCCAGAAGAACATTCTCGCCGAAAGGGCGCTCGGCCTGCCGGGAGACGGGTAGGTGGGCCCGATCGATCGGAGCTGTCCGGCCTCCGCTGTCCGCCTTCCGCTATCCGCCTTCCGCCTTCCGCCGCGGCGAGGGTTGCATGAGATCAGGGGGCGTTGGCTGGGCGAGTTGAATTGGCGGTCCGGGTTGGGCCGTTCAGGATATTTGTTGAACTGGATGAGGTCGGTGGATTGGATGCGCTGGTTTGGTGTGGCCACTAGGGCAGGGCCTGGTCAGGGTGGTGGGCGGCTTCGGGGTTTTCTGAGGAATTGTCTCCGTAGTTGTGGTGAGTCGGGTTCGATTTGGAATCCTTGGCGGTGGATGGCGACGTGGTGGTGGAACCAGCAGAGGGTGGCGAGGTTTTGTTCCTCGGTTGCACCGCCGTCTTGCCAGTGGATGATGTGGTGGGGTTCGAGCCGGTAGGTGGAGTCGCATCCGGCGATGGTGCAAACGCCGAGGTCACGGTGGATGACCCATCGTTTGAGTCTTGGTGGGACAGCCCGGCTGGTTCTGCCGATTCCTAATGCTTCAGAATCGGCGTCCAACTCCATCATCGCGCCACCGCAGATGAGTTGTTGGAGGGCTTGGGGTCCGGTCCGGATACCGTTGTCGATTCGCACTACCGGCCGCTGGTCCACGGTGCTAGCCGGTTCGTCGGACGGCGCGGGGTCGACGAATACTGTGATGACCGCCCCCGGACTATCGGTGCCTTGGCTGGTGTGGTTGAGGTCGTCTGTGGCCATGTCGACCAGGGAGTCATGCAAGAGTTGACCGCGGGTGAGGGTTGTGCCGTCTGGTAGTTCGCGACGTAGCCGTTCGGCGCGGAGCATCAGGGCGGTTTCGACCACTTTGGCGTCTGTGCCTGCCATGGTGAGCCAGCCGGTGTAGTGCGACTCGTCGAGGCGGGGTTGCAGGGCCAGGCAGCGGTGTTCGAATATGTCCGTTTCTTCGCCCTCGCCCAACGGTTCTCTTGACACTCTGAGCCGGGCGAGTGCCCCGATGTCGTATCCGGCGGTCCGGGAGAGGGCGTCTTGGTAGCCGGTGTTGGCAAGGCGGATGGTTTGGGTGGCTCGGTCGAAGCTGATGTCACCGTTGTCGAGGGCGGCGTTGATGTCTTCGTGTTGGCAGCGGGCCACGAGGACCAGATCGCGGGCAGTGGTCCGGGAGATATCGAATCGGGCGGCGCACCATTCGACCAGAGTTCTGGCACCATCGGCTGTCGTGACCTGTTGGCGGTCCAGAGCGACAAGTTCTTGAGCCTGGAGGGCGCGTAGTTGGGCGATTATCCGCTCGGCGTCCAAGATGCGTTGTTCGTGCACATCCGGCGGCAAATCGGCCGAGCCGACTTGCGATGCTCCTGCTACCAGTGTGTCGAACATGTGTTCGATAATATCAGACCACTACGACAGAAAACAGGGGTCTACCAGGACTTTTCTACAGAAATACATGTTGGGCAGGGCGCAGAATGGAATCGCCGAATTTGAGAAGGTAACCAACCATTCGTGCCGGTCGGGCGTCGCATAGGTAAGTGGTTATGGACGATCCTGACTTGTGGTCGAAGCTCAGCGGTGACCTCATTCGTTTCGCCACCGCGCTCGTTGGGCCTGACGAGGCCGAGGACGTGGTTTCTCGGGGTGATGGCGGGCTGCTTGCCCACAGATCGCTGGCGTCGCTGGACAACCCCGAGGCCTGCATGTTCAGGCGGTGTTGAACGGAGGGCAGGTCGGCTTGGCTAAGGACCAGCCACCTGCTCCTGGTTTGGTTGGACTCCTGTGACGTGGGCTAGGGCGTTTCCCAGGAGTTCCTTGACGACGTGGTGCGTGTTGCTGGCAGGGGGGAGGCTCCGCTCACTCGATCATGTTTCGAGATGAAGTGGGTGCGTAGCCATCCATCCACGCTTGCCGAAGACCGCGAGGTAGTTGTTTCGGCTAGTGCGATTGGACCATTGCTCGAGTCAGCGAAGGTTGTCGGATTCGACCACAAAGAACCCCGTCGGCAGGCTGTCATTTCTGGGAATGATAGAGCTGCTGATCAACTCAAGTTCAAGCCTGAGGGCCTCATCAAACTCGAGACCGGGTCGCCACACATCGTAGCCTTCCTCACCGCTGCCCGCTATGAGGAACCCGGAGAAACCGCTGGTCTGGATACTCTCCAGGGTCATCTCGGCGGTGAGGATGTCGACGTTCGCAAGGGGTTGGACTGAGTACACTGGGCCCTCATCCGCGGACTCATTCAATGCCGGGAGCGCAGCAGCCTCGGAGTCCGCGAGATTGCTGGCGCTCTCTAAGAGGCGCAGGCGCGTCTGCTGGCGGTCTTCGGGCTCACCCGCCGGGTCAGGGGAGAAAACTAAGACGCCAGCACCGAGTCCGAACGCGCCGAAGAATACGAGGAAAACGGCCAGCCTGATTGCGCACCCACGACGGATGAGGCGGCTAACCCGATTCCCCGGGGTTGGGTCGGCGGGCTCAGAACCAGTCACGACGGAATCGTACTTCGCACAAACAAGCGTTTGCGAACCGAATCACCCCAGAGGTTGTTGGAAGCTCTGACCTTGAGAGGATTGATTATGCCCCTCTGGACCGCCCTGTATTTGGCGGACCTGTCCTATGTCAGGACTCATGTAGATCACAGGTCGAGTACGTGACCGGTTCAAGGCGGTCCCTCCCTAACGAACGTTAGGTATGCTGGGTGGTGATGACCAGTACTTTGATTGATACTCGGACCCGCCTGCTTGGCATCGCTGCTGAGCAGTTTCTTGCTCGGGGATACGTGGAGACGACCTTGCGGGGGATTGCGGCCGAGGCGGGGGTGAAGGCCGGCAGCATCTACTACCACTTCGATTCGAAGGATTCGATGCTGGAGGCCATTCTCGGCGAGGGCATCGAGCGGATCGCGGCGTCGCTCGAGTCCGGTCTTGCCGATGCGGGTCAAAATCCGCTCGATCAGGTCGTCGCCGCCATCCATGCCCATCTCGGCGCACTGTTCGAACACGGGGCGTTTACGGCCTGCCACGTCAAGGTTTTCCACCAAGCCCCTTCCGAGGTCAAGGCGAAGGCGACGGTTCGACGGGATGCCTACGAGGCCACCTGGACCCGACTCCTGACCGAAGCCGAGACGTCGGGTCGACTGCGACCGATGATCGAACCTGGGATAGCCCGGCTCTATCTGCTCGGGGCGCTCAATGCCACGATTGAGTGGTTCACACCTGGTGACATCGCCGCACTGGCAGACGCCTTCGCAGAAATGTTTGTCAACGGAGCCTTCATCCCAAGGTGGAAAGAATGAAACCCAACATCTATCTCGACGAGGATCTCGTCGCATTCCAGAAGCAGACCCTGGAGTTCATCGACAGGGAGGTGAAGCCTTACGGTGACGCCTGGGAAACGGAACATCGCATCCCCCGCGATGTGCTCAGGAAGATGGGCGAGATCGGTTTCTTCGGCATCAGAGTCCCTGAGCGGTTCGGGGGTCTCGATCTTGGTCCGATCGCTTCGTGCGCATTCGCTGAGGCTCTCGGCACATCTACCTACGGGGGGTTCGGGTCGACGGTGCTGGTTCACACCGACATGGCTTCACCCCACTTGCTCAACGCGGGTAACGAAGCTCAGCTCGAGCGGCACATGCCTGGGATCATCAGCGGCGAGATCCTCACCGCGATCGCGGTCACTGAGCCTGACGCCGGGTCCGACGTGGCCGGGATGCGGACTTCGGCCAAGAAAGACGGCAACGGCTACCGGCTCAATGGCACGAAGATGTTCATCACGAACGGCATCACCGCAGACGTCCTGATCGTCGCAGCCAAAACCGAACCGGAGTCTGGATCAAGCGGAATCACTATGTTCCTTGTCGAGCGTGACACGGAGGGATTCTCGGTGGGGAGGGCCCTCGACAAGCACGGCTGGCATTGCTCGGACACCGCAGAGCTGGTGTTCGACGACGCCTGGATCTCTGAGGACAACGTGCTCGGCGAGTTGAACCGCGGGTTCTACTCGATCATGAACAACTTCCAGAACGAGCGACTGGTGCTCGGCAGCCAAGCGGTAGGGGAGGCTCAGACGGCCATCGACATCACCCTCGAGTACACCCAGAATCGCAGGGCGTTCGGGGCCACCCTCTACGACAAACAGGCCATCCGTCACCGTTTGGCAACTGTCCAGGCAGAGGTCGACGCCGCTCGCCAATTCGCCTACCACTGCGCATGGCTCATGGAGAGTGGACAAGACGCAGTGAAAGAGGTTTCCGAGCTCAAGGCCCTCGTCGGAGAGCTCGTCAACCGGGTCATGTATGAGTGCGTCCAGTTCCACGGCGGCATGGGCTATATGACAGAATCGACGATCGAACGGATGTCGCGCGACGCCCGCATCCAGTCGATCGGCGGTGGCGCCACAGAGGTCATGCTCGAAGAAGTGGCGAAGCGCTCCTACGTCTGAACGTTCAGACCCAAAACCCAGGGAAAGTTGGCGGTTGAGCGGGTCGGCGCCCTCGTGACGTGGTATCACTGAGGCCGGGCGGATTTGCGACCGAGGAGTGGTGGCCCGTGGCGGCGGGTTCAGTGAGGATCGATCAGCGTGGACGGCCACGGCTTTGGTTGGCCGCGTCCCTGGATGCTCCCAATCATCGGGTGATCCTTGAATCGACCGAGCCGACGGTGCGTGGTTTCTGCGAGACATGCTTCGAGGAGTGGGATGACCTGGCGGCGGCAGGTCGCAAGGCGAGGAGTTGCGATGTGATGGTTCGCTACCTGTCCGATCTCAACCGCGACCGTAAACGCCGTTCGGTGCTTCACCTCGAGGTCGAACAAGCCCGTCAAACGAACCGCTGAATCACCAAGCCGGTCGTTATCAGGACCGCGACCACGAGTTGCAGCCTGGCGGTCCCCTTCAACAGCGCCACCAGCGGCGGGCCCTCCACCTCGCGCCTGACAATCCGGTCGAGTGGGATTGCCAGCGGTATTGCTGCCAGCCCGGCCAGACCGCCGACCGGCACTGTACCAAAGACGACGCCTGAGACCAGGGCCAAGAAGGCTCCGCCCACCAGGCCCTGATACAGCAGCACGGTCCTCGGCCGTCCGAGGATCACTGCCAAGGTGCGCTTGCCGACCCTGGCGTCCGTCTCGATGTCACGCACGTTGTTGGCGACCAGGATCGCGGTCACCAGGCCACCCATCGGGATGGCCAGCTGCCAGACAGAGGCCGGCGCCGAGGAGTCGTGTACGTAGCGGCTCGCGACCGTCGCCACCAGCCCGAAGAACAAGAAGACGAACACCTCGCCTAGTCCCCGGTATCCATAGGGAATTGGGCCGCCTACGTAGCCAAGGGTCGCGATGATGCTCAGCACGCCTATGGCGATGATCACCCAGCCGGCGATGATGGTCATCCAGATCCCAGCCAGCGCCGCCACGCCAAAGGCGACCCAAACGCCGGTCCACACGTCCTTGGCCGTAAGGAGGCCGGTTGCCACGGCCCGAGGAGGCCCGATCCGGTCCTTGGGATCTGCACCCCGCTTGGCGTCTGAGGCGTCGTTGGCAAAATTGGCCGCGACCTGGATGGCCAAAGCACCGATGAGAGCTGCGACTAGGGCGTCTACTCGAAACACGTCGTCGAACACGGCCAGGCCGGCGCCGACCACGACAGGGGCGACTGCGGCGGGAAGGGTGTGCGGACGGGCCGCCAGGATCCAGGGATTGCGAGGCACCGAGGTAGTTTTACCTGTCGAGATGTCTGATGCGAACGCAGATCTGCCGGTGCGCCAAGGGCTGACCATCGCCGGAGGAGAACTCGAGTGGTCCTTCGGACCGAGCGGGGGCCCAGGCGGTCAGCATGCCAACCGCGCCCACACCAGGGTGGAGCTGCGTTTTGATGTCGGCGCGAGCCCGTCGATCGATGAACGATCGCGTCCCAGGATCATCAAGAACCTTGGCAATCGGGTAAGGGGCGGTGCGATGGTGGTGGTGGTCGACGAGTCCCGATCTCAGTTTCGCAATCGGCAGATCGCCCGCCGCCGGCTGGCCGACCTGTTGGCTGAGGCGGCCAAACCTCCCGCTCAGCCGAGAAGAGCGACCAAACCGAGCCGGTCGGCCCGTCGCCGACGAATGGAAGAAAAGAAGCGCAGAGGCGACGTCAAGCGCCTCCGCGGCCGACCGGACGACGACTGATCAAACGCCCTGCGGTTTGGGCGAGATCGGGGAGGTGTCCTTGTTGGTGGCGATAGTTTCGACATCCCAAAGGTCCGAGATCTGGAGGGCCCGCGGACACTGGCCATACGCCTCATCGACGGTGATCAGCAGTCCCTGTTGGAGAGCCGCCCGATCGTCTGGGTTGTTCACTTCGACTGCGATCCCGTGTTCCTCGAGCGCGGTCAGATCGACCACCTCGCCGCGACCGTTGACTCTGGCCGAATGGCCAAGTCCAGGGATCAGGAAACAGAGTGCGACATGAGGGTTGGTGTCGAGGTTTTCGTACGACTGGAAAAGGCGATTGCCTTTGACGTCAAGCAAGATCAGGTGGCGATCATCTATGACCTTGACGAAACCGGGCTTGCCGCCCTTGGGGGACGCGTCGCAGTTGCCTTCGGAGTCAGCGGTCGACAGAACCGCGAACGGGGAGGCGCGGATGAACTCTTGGACCCACGGATGCATGTGATCACGGACTTTGGCGATGACCCGATCGTTCGGACTGCCGTGGGCATCGTGGAAACGGTTCTTCGTGAACGTCATCGCCAGAATCTACTCCGGATTCCGACGTCCGGAATCACCGATCGGCAGGTCTTGGGTGAACAGGTGCTCTGGGATCGGGGCGCCGACTCGCATGAGGGCCAGCTTCCACGAAGGCGAGGCTCCCATCGCCCAACGGAGAATCTTGATGAGCAGCCGGCCGGCCACTATCGCCCCTGGGTAGGCCTTGATTCCCAGCACGACCCGGATCCGTTCGGGAGTTGTTGCAGACGCCGCCCAGAACATGATCTTGTAGCCGGCCTTGAGCGTTGGGCGGAGCGGCGGGCTCTTCAGGAACTCAATGGCGCCGACCAGGCCAGGCGACCCACCGAGGTCAGGATGATCTCTCACCCACGAAGCCAATGCGGCCGCGCTGCTCGGCAGCGGGCTCGCATCCAACAAGGCGCCGACCGTCGTCTGTTCCGCGACGAATCTGTCGGCGTCTTCTTCGCTGAGTGGCTCCCTGCCGAATGTGCGATACGAGGTGAGGAACGAATCCGTGAGGGCGTTGTGGACCCACGCGGCAAGATCGGCCTGGTCGGCCGAATATGGGCGGCCTCGCTCCGACGTTCCGCTGACAGGCCGATGGGCACCACGAACCCTGCCAACGGCCACCTTGACTTCCGGCATCGATCCGTAGGCCACCGACGTGACATATGAACTGGTCCTCGACAGACGTCCGAGCGGATCTTCGCGGTACTCGGAATGCTGAAACACGCCGGCGGCAACCTCGGGGTGGGCTGCTTGAACGAGCAGTGCCCGGATCCCACCGATGAAACTCGCCACGTCGGACATGACCACCCACGTCGCTGAATCCGGCCCAAACAATCCGGGATCACCGCGATGTTTGAGCGTGTCGGCGAGTGGATAGTCGGCGTGGCGGAACGGGCTGGCGGCGGCCCTCGTCAGCCGGGAACGAACGGAAGTGAGAAGCCCAGACACGATGCACCCGAGTCTTCCACGAGCCGGCTGTTGTGCAAGTCGACAGATGGATGCAACGTTTCGGTGCTGATTGCGTTCACCGTCCATTCCGCGGCTGGTAGCTCCGAAGATGGCGTGCAACGCTTCGGGTATGCGGAGCGTGGATGTGGTGTGAGTGACGAGATGATCTACCGGTCGGTGGCAGGCGACCTGGTTCGTTACGCGACTGCCCTCGTTGGGCCAAATGACGCCGCCGATGTGGTTTCGAGCGTCATCACTAGAGCGGTTGCGAGACGGGGTGGGCTCACGGGGATTCGTGAGGCGCGGCCCTACTTGATGCGAGCGGTGCTGAACGAAGTTCGAACCCGCCACCGCACACGGGTCCGACGACCGTTGGTTCCGTTGCCCGATGGCCGAGATCTTGGGGTCAGGGACGATCTCGATCTGACCCTTGAGCTGATTGACATATTGCCGCCCAGGCAGCGGGCGGCCGCGTTTCTCGTCTATTGGCAAGGGTGTTCGGCGCCCGAAGCCGCCGAACTGATGGGATGCCGGCCGGCCACAGTTCGGCGCTACCTGCATCTCGCCCGCAACAAACTGGAGGGTGCCTTCGATGACTGAGCGATACCGCATTGCATTCGACACACTGGTTGATCGGACGCCGGAGCCCCCCGCCTGGGAGGAGATCCCTCGATCGAGTGCGGTTCGTGACAGGCGGGTGATCATCGGACCGCGGCGGGCTGTGCTTGCCGCATTGATCCTAGTTGTGAGCTTTGGGGTAGTCGCCTGGTTGGTGCGCGGCATCGGCGGAGCGGAAGCGGCGGCTGCGTCGGTCGATCTCGTGGAGCTCACCTGGTCTCAAGACGTGACCCTCATTTGCGAAGGGGGTGACATAGTCGACAACAACGGATTCGATGACGCGACGATCAAGATTTACGGCCCTAGCCCCGACGACTTCTGGCGGGTGGAGGCCACCGCCCCAGATGGATCGAACGTTTTCTTTGTATACGAAGGCGGCCAGATCCCGGCTCTGCGTTCCTGGCAGGATCCTGCCCCTATCACGACCAATAGCCAGTGGCCATTCAGAGACGCGGAATGCCGCTATCCGACAGTTGGATTTTCCATGTCCAAATCACCCGTTCAGCCCATTGGCAACCTCCTCACGAGCTTCGCCACGACTCGAATCACCGAGCCGTCAGGGCGAGAGACCGACTTGGTGGCTTCTTTGAACGAGCATCCCTCCGTGACGACATCGGAGGCGATCTGGCGGGGTCTTCCGGTTATCGTTTTCACGGAGGAGCGGCAGTCGCTTGATGACCTCGGACGATCGCGTTTCTTTTCATTCGAGCGGTGGATAGACGTTGAAGCCGGGCGGGTCGAGCGGCAGCTGAGAGTGGAAGACCAAGAGGGGCTCGGTTTGGTTAGGTCCGAGTTCCGCGTGACTGCTCGCAGCAGCGTCGCTTTCGACCCGGCTCTGTTCGACGCTGAAGGCATGCAGATCGTGATGGACACCACCGGGGGCGATGTCGAGGACGCTGGACCTGTGGCCGTGACAAGCTCGATCCCGCCACTCGCTACGCCTCTGATGGCTGGCGCCGAATCCGCTGAACTCGCTGACCTTCCTGGTGCGGATCTTGGCGAAGCCCGCATCGGAGACAGGTTCTACCGGGTCCCTGACACCGAAGCCGTCTTCGTTCGGTTGCGCATCGGCGAGCCGCCTCTCCTGTTCGCGACATCCTGTTCGGATCTCACCGCGGTGGATCTCCCGGAAGGGTGGACAGGACTGTGCGGCGAACGTGAGATCGACGGCGAGACTCAGACCGGAAAATTCTCATACCAAGATGTCGTCGCAGGCTGAACCGGGGCCCTGGATGTCGATGAGACCCACGCCGAAGGAAACCGACGCCTCGTCCTCCTCGCATCTCGGACCTCGTCGGCGGGGCAGATCGTGGGCTATTCGTCGTGGCCGTCGCCTTCGTCAGCTGGGGCCTCGTCGTGGTCGGCGTCTTCTTCGGCCGCGTCTTCGTCGTGGTCTCCGGCTGGGGCACCGATCATGTCGCGCCAGTCCGGGCGGTCGGGGGCGTCTGGTTCGAATGCCCGCAGGTAGGTGACCACCGCTCTGATCTGCTCGGAGGTGAGTGGGCCGCCGAAGTCGAGGGCGTAGGCGCTCATTTCGCTGCCGGGGATTCCGACCGAGACGAGCAGTTGGATCTGGTCGTTGGTTGCCGAGGTCAGGAACTGTTTGGAATTGAGGGCAGGGGCATCGACGCCCTGGCCGTCGGCTCCGTGACATGAGGCACAGCTAAGCGCGAATATCTGGCTGCCCTGGCTCACCAGCGACTCTGTGTTGGCGACGCGGGCTTCTTCGCGAGCTGTCGGCTCGATCAGCCGGTAGAGGGGGAAGGCCAGTACTAGGGCGAACATGAGGATCCCGCCCACCATCATCAGGCGGTTGGTCGATTCCTCGAGTTCTGGATCATGGGTGTAGCCGGGCATCAGGCCTCCTCAACGCAAGGTGGTCCTTTGGGCGGTTCGTCAATTACTTCGCCGCCAGGAGGTGGGCCTTCGATGATGGTTGAAGTGTCGATGAGGACTATCCCGTCCTGGATCTCGATCGGAAACCGGTCGAGACCGCGTGGAGCCGGACCGGCCCGATAGTCGCCGGCCCTGTTGAACACCGAGCCGTGGCACGGGCACTCAAACTGCCCAGACGTATCACACCACGGCACTCGGCATCCGAGGTGGGTGCACTTCCAATACAACGCGGTGATCTCACCATTGATTGTCGTCAGGTAGGCCCTCGCCCCTGGGATCGTGAGAACTTCGGCGTCCGTTGGGACTGCGTCGACGGGCGCTCCTCGGATTTGCCCGCCGAAGCCGCCAGTATCGATCGGCTGCAACAGGTCCCAAGAGGTCCAGGCGCCCGCCGCACCCATCAATCCTGCCCCCCATACCCACATGTTCGAGAGGAACGCCCTTCTTGTGATGATCTCGCTCATAGTTCTCCGTACCATTCGTTCCAGGGCCAAACCCAACCCCAGTTCGGGCCCCTAAAGGCGAAACCGACGAGGGTGAGGATGATCCAGATTCCCAAGAATGCGGTGAACGCAGTAATCGCAACCTTTCGATGTCGTGGTTTCAGATAGGCATTGCGGTCGAGGTATGGCAGGGCCGCAAGACCAAAGAGGATGCCGGTCGGAACGAGGATGCCCGCCACCAGTGGATGAAAATGGGCCAGCAGCTCCTGAAGGGCCGCAAAATACCAGGGAGCCTTTTCCGGGTTGGGGGTCAGGTTCGGATTGGCGATCTCCCTGAGCGGGGCGTCGAATAACAGCGCCAGTAGCAGCACCAGCAGCATGACGGCCAGAGCGGCGACCGCGTGGCGCACCAACAGGTGCGGCCACACCATGACGGCGTCTTCATCGATGAGGTCCTTGCTCTCGCCCGTAGACGGCTTGCCTGGGACCACGCCGAGCACCCTGCGGCCGTCGATCAGCTTGGGCTCGCTGGTGAGCGTGTACGCCTCGCCGGCCAGGGGCGATTCTTCGTTCTCCGTCTGGTCACTCACGGTTCGCTCCTCTCCATATCGAGCATCGAATCCTTCCGCCAGCGCCACAGGTGCACCGCGAGCACGACGACGAGGACGGCCGGCAGCAGGGCGACATGGAGCACGTAGAAGCGGATCAGGGTGGAGGCGCCAACGGCCGGTCCGCCCAGCAGGATCTCCGAAACCCGGTCTCCGATGAACGGGACATATGTGGCCATCCCGGTTCCCACGGTCACCGCCCAGTAGGCCAGCTGATCCCATGGGAGCAGGTACCCGGTGAACGACAACAGCAGGGTCAACAAGAGCAACACCACCCCGATAACCCAGTTGAATTCACGGGGAGACTTGTAGGCCCCTCTGTAGAAGACCCTGGCCATGTGGAAGGAGACCGCCAAGACCATCAGGTGGGCAGACCATCGATGCACGTTGCGGATGTATTGGCCGAAGGCCACCTGGGTTTCGAGGTTGATGATGTCGCCGTAGGCATTGGCAGGCGAAGGCACATAGAAGAACATCAGGTAGACCCCTGACGCCACCAGAGATCCAAAGAGAACAGTCGAGATCGCCCCCAGGTACCAGGAGTACCGAAAGCTGATCTCCTTGCGTCGCATCTTGACCGGGTAGATATGAAGGAAGAAGTTCGCCCAATGCCCAGCTGCCACATCGCGGGTGGTCACCCGGTCTGGCGCTCGGAAGAACGAACGTCCCATCATGCTGTGTCTGACTCGGTCCATCACCTTCATGCCGGTACTCCCACTCCAGTCCAGACTCCCATGGACAGAGCGTCCACCGGGCAACGTTCGATGCAAAGGGCACATCTGATGCATTTGTTTTCATCGAGCAATAGGGCGGTCCCGCCGGTGCGATCCGGTTCGACTTGCTCAGAGGGCACGAGCGTGATGAGGTCGAACGGGCACACCTCGGCACATAGTGCGCACAGGACGCAACGCTCCGTGTCGAGCAGAATGTTGGCGAAACAGCGCAGGCATCGCTGCGCTTCGCAGCGGGCCATCTCCTCGGTGAAACCGGTCTCGACCACGGTGAGTCCGATGCGGCGTTTGGTGGGGATGGTCGGGACGTCGACCCGGCCGATCCGGTCGTAGATGTCGTCGAGACGGTGGAACTGCTCCAATTTCACGATCTTGCCTGGCTGCTCCTGTTCCGGCGCGCCACCAAAATGGGCGTTGATCGAAGCGGCCGCCTTGCGTCCATCCGCGATCGCGTCGATGAGCGTTCGTGGTCCTTTGGCCGCGTCCCCTCCCGACCAGATTCCGTCTATCGAGGTTCGGCCAGTTTCGGGGTCGACCTGGATCGTGCGGCGTGGACTTATCTCCGGGCCGGCTGATCCGAGCGAGTCGAGGTCGATTGCTTGGCCGATGGCGAGGATCACGGTGTCGGTGTCGAAGACCTCCCGATCGGATTCGTCGAACTTCGGTGCGAACCGGCGGTCCTCGTCGAACACAGACAGCACCCCGATCGTTTCGACGCCTTTCACGCTCCCGTCTGCTGTGATGATGCGGGCCGGACCGCGCCGGTGTACAAAAGTTATGCCTTCCTTCTTGGCCTCCTCGACCTCGAAATGGTGGGCGGGCAGTTCCTCAGCCGACTCCAGAGAAATGACGGTGACGTCACGGGCTCCTGCCCTAGCCGCGCTGCGGGCAGCATCGATGGTGAGGGTCATGGTGTCCGAATCGGCCTCTTGGTCCTTCGAATCGGGCTCGGTCGGCCGTGTTCCAACCCCCGTCCTGGCGTATTCGGCGGCCCGCAAAGCGGTTCGGGCCGCGTCCATCGCCACATCTCCGCCCCCGATTACGACGACGCGTTCACCGATGTTCACGTCGAACCCACGGTTCATGTTGATCAGGAACTCGATTGCCTTGAACACACCATCGGCGTCGTGCCCCTCGATGTCGAGGCCGCGACCAAGAGTGGCACCGATGCCCAGGAACACGGCGTCGTGGCGTTCGCGCAGGTCATCCAGAGTCACCTCGGAACCGAGTCGGGTGTCGTAGTGCACCTCGATTCCCAGGTCGAGGATGGAATTGATCTCCTTGCGGATCAGATCCCGGTCGAGCCGATACTCTGGGATGCCAAGCCACATCGCCCCGCCCAGCTTGTCCGTGGCCTCGTAGACCGTCACCTGGTACCCGCAGCGGCGAAGGTCATGAGCGGCGGACATGCCGGCCGGCCCGCCTCCTACTATGCCAACACTTTGCGGCTTGTCCTCAGCAGGCGGGGCCGCCACCTCCAGCCACTTCTTGCCGTTTTCCGACTCGGGTCCGTACTTTTCGGTGACGAATCGTTTGAGGGCTCGGATAGCGATCGGTTGATCGATCTGACCTCGGCGGCAGGCATCTTCGCACGGGGCCGCGCAAACCCGTCCGCAGACCGAGGCGAATGGGTTGGGCAGGCGAGCACTCAGATAGGCGGTCTCGTCGTCGCCGTCTGCGATGGCGGCGACGTACATGCCGGCATTGGTGTGCACCGGGCAGGCCGCCAGGCATGGGATGTTCTCATCGAAGAACGAGAGCCCCTCGATCATCAGATGCGCCGATTCCGCTCAGCCCACCAGAGGGCGTAGATGCCAAGCGCCATGGGTATCAGCCACGCACCAGAACCGATGAGGTCCCTGGCGAAACGTGGGAGCCGAGCGACGAACCCGGCCTGCACGATCCTGGAAGGAAGCCAAACGGTGGCGACCACGAAGTAGATGACGATCACCGCGGTTTTCAGCCAAGCCTTCGTCCAAGAAAGCTGAACCCGGTCGATCTCGCGAAACAAGCCACGGGAGGGCTGATCGGCGCCTTGTTTGGGACCTGGCTGCATCGCGTGTTCCTCTCTCGAGTGACCCGAAGATGACCTATGTGCATCTTGGTCGATGATCGGTCGAGAGGCGAACTGAGGGCAGGGTCGACACTGAAGGCGTCCGGGTGAACGTCTGCAATCGTTGGAAATGTGGAGCTGTCTATCCGTTCACGCTGGCTGTAACCAATACCTGATCGTCGGCCTTTGCGACCAACACGTTGAAACCCAGGTCCGCATTGAAGAAGCTAGCGTTCGCAGAAGCTCCTGTTGCGGTGAACGTTCCGGTTTCGCCATCGGTGCCATCCAGCCAGTCCTGGTAAAACTCAACCAGGCCGTCGTACCTATCGATCGGGTAGGTCAAAGTGACCAGCTGAAGAGAAGCCTGAGAGGCAGATGACAGAATTTCGCCTCCGTCCGGAATAGGAATTGGAAAGCCGTCGGGGATTTCGCCGCCGCCGAAGGTGAGAGAACCTCCGCCTTCGTCGTCGGTGAATTCGACGGTGGCTTCGCCGGTGTCAGGGTCGATGTCGAAATTTTCGATCCCGGGATTGTTCTCGGCTACCTGCTCTGCGATGGTTTCTGCTGCGCTGCCACAGGCAGCGGCGATGAGTGCCAACGCGGCTATCAGAACGAATCTTCGCACGACAGGATCTCCCTTGTGTCGGCCCATTGGTCGGAATCATAGTTTGTGCGGTGCCCCTGTCGCGGGTTGGATTGGACACTGCATAAAACGGATCAGGGTTTCTAACATCGTTTTGGTCTTGGATGAGAGGCGGTAGGTGGCGCTGTTTACATTGCGGAGGTTGGCGATCTTCGTCGTCAGTTTGTGGGCGGCTTCGGTGATCGTCTTCGCTCTCCTCTCGGTGCTTCCAGGCGATCCGGCCGCGGTCATCCTCGGCACCCAGGCGACGCCAGAGTCGCTGGCGAGTCTGCGGTCGGAGCTTGGCCTTGACCGACCGGTGGTTGTGCAATACCTCGACTGGTCGGGAGATCTACTGCGCGGCGACTTCGGGACTTCATATATCAACCGCCTCTCGATAGGCAGGCAGATCGTGGATCGCCTCACGGTCACCGTTCCACTGGCCCTGATGGGAATCGCTCTGGCGGTTCTGGTGGCCGTCCCCGCCGGTGTACTGGCCGCAGCTCGCCATCGCAAGGCCACCGACACCGTTGTCTCGACTCTCAGCCAGCTCGGCCTCGCAGTCCCGGCGTTCTGGGCCGGCCTGGTCTTCGTGACCTTCCTGGCGGTGCGCTGGCGGATATTTCCGGCAGGCGGATTCCCCGGCTGGTCTGACGATTTTCTGGGATCGCTCAAAGCTCTGGTACTCCCGTCCGTGTCCCTGGCGCTCGTTCAGGGTGCGATCCTGGCCCGCTACGTTCGGTCTGCGGTCCTCGAAGTGATGAACGAAGACTTCATCCGCACCGCCAGGGCCAAAGGCCTGACCCGCACCGGTGCTCTTTGGCGACATGGTCTTCGCAATGCGGCGATCCCGGTTGTGACAATTCTCGGTCTCCAGCTTGCTGCCCTGCTGGCGGGGACGGTCGTGATCGAGAGCGTCTTTGTTCTGCCAGGCCTCGGCAATCTCCTGTTGCAGGCGATCAGTCGCCGTGACCTCTTGCTGGTTCAAGGGGCGGCTTTCGTGATCGCCGCGATCATCCTGTTGGTCAACCTGATCGTCGACCTCAGCTACCCGCTGATCGACCCAAGAGTGCGCCGCAGATGAGCGATGTTGGCCAGGATATGAGGCGCTCGTCAAGAGGTCGTCTGAGGTGGCGGCGAGTTAACCTCGTTGTGGGTTTGGTTCTGGTGGGAGTTGTTGTGGTGACCGCATTCGTGTCGTTCTTCTGGACCCCATTCGACCCCGAACAGGTCACGGTGGCCGATCGATTCTACGGAGTCGGCGAGGCTGGTCACTGGCTGGGTACCGACCAGCTGGGTCGCGATATCGTGAGCAAGCTGATGGTCGGCTCCCGAAACACCCTGTTTGTGGGAGTGCTGGCAGTAGGAATCGCCATCGTCGTGGGAATCCCGCTCGGCGGCCTGGCCGCGACGCGGCGAGGATGGGTCGAAGAGCTGGTGATGCGCTTGTCCGACCTGATGTTCGCCTTTCCTGCTGTGCTGTTGGCGATCCTCTTGGTCGGGGCGCTCGGACCGTCAACCAGGTCGGCGATGATCGCCATTGGATTCGCCTACGTCCCCATCGTCGCAAGGGTCACCAGGGGAGCGGCCCTGCCGGTTTTGGAAAGGGACTTCGTACTCGCGGCCAGAAGCTACGGGCGAGGCCGGGCGTTCATCTTCGTTCGCCATGTCCTACCCAACATCGCATCGGTGTTGATCGTGCAGGCGACGGTTCTGTTTGCACTCGCCATCCTCGCCGAAGCGGCGCTGTCGTTCCTCGGAATCGGCACCCAACCCCCTACTCCATCGTGGGGGAGGAGCCTCAACGATGCCCAGACCTTCATATCGGTGGCGCCGACGCTGGCGTTGTGGCCTGGTCTGGCGATCGCCCTTTCTGTCCTCGGATTCAACCTTCTGGGCGACGGTCTGCGTGACGCCCTCGACCCGCGGCTCGAAGTCGGGCGGACCTGATGGGGCCAGTCCTGAGAGTCGACGGCCTCACGGTTGAGGCCGGCCCATCGACCCTGGTCGACGCAATCGGTTTCAGTATCGAGCCTGGGGATCGACTCGGCCTGATCGGCGAATCGGGTTCGGGCAAAACCATGACCGCTCTGGCCGTGATGGGGCTCCTGCCTGAGGGTGTGCACGCCTCCGGCCAGGTCACGTTTGGCGGGTCAGATCTCCTCAGGCTTTCCGAAACAGAATTGTGCACCGTGCGAGGCAACGGAATTTCGATGGTCTTCCAGGAGCCGATGACCGCGCTGAACCCGCTGATGAGGGTCGGGCACCAGATCGCCGAGGCGCTATCGATCCACCAGGGCACGCCGAAGGTCGAAGCCAGGCGCCTGGCCGTGGAGGCACTGGCCAGGGTGGGCATCCCAGATGTCGCGGCCAAGGCTAGGGCATACCCTCACGAGCTATCCGGCGGCCAGAGACAGAGGGTGATGATCGCGATGGCGATCGCCTGCGGGCCGGATTTGATCATCGCAGATGAGCCGACCACTGCGCTCGACGTCACCGTCCAAGCCCAGGTGCTCGGACTACTCGACGACCTGATCAGCACCGGCGAAACCGCCCTGTTGCTGATCACTCACGACCTGCCGGTGGTTGCCGGCATGTGTCAGCGTGTCCTGGTCATGCACGAAGGAGTGATCGTCGAGGAGGGGGAGACGGCCGACGTGTTTGCCGACCCTACGGAGGCCTACACAGCCGAGCTTGTGGCCTCTGTGCCGGAATTGAGTCGGACCGCAGCGATCCCTCCGACTTCTTCGGTGGCCCTGCTGACAGGGGAGGAAGCCCTGATCAGGGTGGAAGGGGTGACCCGCACATTCGGGCTTCCTCGCGCGTCGCTGGCCGAGCGGGCCCGCAGGCTGACCGCGGTCGACGATGTCGGGTTCAGCGTTCTGACCGGGGAAACGTTCGGCATCGTCGGTGAGTCAGGTTCCGGCAAGACGACGCTGGCCCGGATGCTGGTTGGGCTCGACCACCCGGATCGAGGAATCATCGAGGTGGCAGGCATGGCGGTGGCCGGTGCGAAGGATCGCGAGCTCGGTGAGCTGCGACGGATGGCCCAGATGATCTTTCAGGATCCGATGGGTTCGCTCGATCCCCGGATGAAAGTGGGTGATGTCATCGCAGAGCCGTTGCGGGCACTACGGATCGATGGCGATCATCAGGCCAGGGTGGCGGACCTCTTGGAAGCGGTGGCCCTCCCGGTCGACTCGGCCGGCCGCTACGCACATGAGTTTTCCGGCGGTCAGCGTCAGCGCATCGCCATCGCCAGGGCTCTCGCCCCCCGGCCCCGCCTGCTGATTGCCGACGAGCCGGTCAGCGCCCTCGACATGACGGTGCAGACGATCACTCTCCAGATCCTGGCCGACTTGAAGGAGCGATTCGATCTGACCATGGTGTTCATCTCGCACGACCTGTCCGTGGTCTATGAGATATGTGATCGGGTCGCAGTGATGAAGGACGGCAAGATCGTTGAGCTCGGGCCGGCCACGGAGCTGTATGCGAACCCATCCCATCCGTATACCGCAGGTTTGATCAACGCCATCCCCCGCCTCGACGGCACTCTTCCGAGGGCAGGGTGATTTCGCCTTCAAGGAATGTGATTGGTGCGTATGATCGGCGCCCGGTGTCCAGTGATGAGGTGCGTATGAAGCTGCGTCGATTGATTGCCCTGATTTCTGTCATGGCGTTGTTGGCTGCCGCCTGCGGCGGCGGAACCGCCGCTTCTTCCCAAAAAGAGGTCATCATCGGGCTCCAGCTTGAGCCGCCGACGCTCGATCTGACCGCCAGCCCGGCGGCCGGGATTCCCCAGGTCCTCCTCTACAACGTGTACGAGGGTTTGGTGAAGCTCGACGAGGCCGGTGCCATCCAGCCGCTGCTCGCCGAATCATGGGAACTGAACGACGACGGCACCGAGTACACGTTCTCTCTGGTGGAGGCCCAGTTCCACAACGGCGATCCCTTCACCGCCGACGACGTCGTGTTCTCGATCAACAACGTCATCGGCGAAGGGTCGGAGCACCCATTCAAGGAAACTCTGGCTTCGATCGAGTCTGTCGAGGCAGTCGACGAGCGCACCGTCAAGATCACGCTTTCGGCGTTCAGCGCCAACTTGCTGTTCTTCTTGACTCAAGGCCAGGGTGTGATTCTCAACCAGAACGCCATCGCCGACATCGCAACCAATCCGGACGGCACCGGACCGTTCATGTTTGACAACCAGGTACCTGGCGATTCGATCACTCTCGTGGCGAACACCGACTATTGGGGCACGGCGGCTCCGCTGGAGCAGGTGACCTACCGATACATCAACGACCCAAATGCCCTCAACAACGCGATGCTGGCCGGCGACATCGACATCCTGGCCGGGGTGTCGGCACCGGAGCTGCTCGAGAGCTTCCAGGACAATTCGGATTTTGACGTCTACACAGGACTTACCAATGGCGAGGTGACTCTTGCGATCAACGGCGCAAACGCGCCACTTGATGATCTACGGGTTCGCCAGGCGATAAACACCGCCATCGACTCGCAGGCGATCATTGACGGCGCCTACTTCGGTTACGGCACTCAGATCGGCTCGCACACGACGCCACTGGATCCCTACTACATCGACCTGACCGATGTGTATCCGTACGACCCTGATGAAGCCCGCAACCTCCTGGCTGAAGCCGGAGTGGAAGATTTGACCCTGCGGCTGCTGTTGCCGCCGGTGTCATACGCGACAAGGGGCGGAGAGATCGTCGCGTCCCAGCTCGAAGACGTGGGCATCAACGTCGAGATCAGCAACGTCGAATGGGGTGTTTGGCTCGAGGACGTGTTCAACGGTGACAACTACGATCTCTCGATCGTCGCCCACGTCGAGCCCCGCGATATCGGCCAGTACGGCAACCCCGACTATTACTGGGCCTACGACAACCCTGAGGTGGCCGCGATGCTGAAAGAGGCAGACGCCGAGCCGGACGAGGGCGCTCGCAACGACATCTACGGCAATATCCAGCGGGAGATCACAGCTGACGCGGCGAACGCCTGGCTGTTCTTGCTGCCTTCTCTGAGCGTGACCAAGGCGGGCATAAGCGGCTACATCGCCAACGCTCCTGGGTTGTCACTCGACATCACCCAGCTCGCTTTCAATCCGTGATCGGAGGGGGCCCCGCAGTAGACCACTCGGCCGTCATCGAACTTACCCGCCGCCTGGTCCGGATCCCTTCCGTGAACCGGGACGGGGAGCGTGAAGCAGGGGCGGCCGTGCTGGTGGCCGGAGTCATGCGCGGCTTCGGTTGGGATCCGGTGATCGACGAGGTCGCCCCTGGTCGCCCAAACGTGATCGCCAGGGTGGAGGGAGGCCGTCCAGGACCCACCCTCATGTTCGAAGGACATACAGATGTCGTGACCGAGGGCGATCGCTCGGCCTGGTCGGTCGATCCCTTCGGCGGCGAGGTAATCGACGGTCGCCTACATGGGAGGGGTTCGGCGGACATGAAGGGCGGCGTTGCCGCGATGATCCATGCCGTCAGAGCTGTCGAGCTGGCGGGGCCCTTCCCAGGCGCGATCGTGGTGGCGGTGCTCTGTGACGAGGAGGGCATGATGTCTGGGGCGAAGGCGTTCGTGGCATCCGGCCATGGCGACGGCGTCGATGGGGTGATCGTCTGCGAGCCGGAGGGCGGTGAGGTTTGCACGACCCAGAAGGGAGCGATCCGGCTGCGAGTGGATGCGCAAGGCAAGATGGCGCACGGAGCGATGCCTCATGAGGGCCGCAGTCCGATCGCCGCGTTGGCGTTGGTGGTTGCCGTACTTGGGGATTTCGAGGCCGAGCTTCAAGAAGAACACGGTGAGCATCCGCATCTGGGTTTGCCATACGTGACCCCTTCGGTGTTCAGCGCCGGGTCCATGCCGCAGCTCAATGTGATCCCGCGTGACGGCGTCCTGGCCATCGACGTGCGCACGGTTCCGGGTCTCGATCACTCTGCTCTGATTGACCGGGTCCACGCCGAGTTGGCGACCGTGTCGTCTTCGACCGGGGTCGATTTGACGCTGACGGTCATCGACGACCGTCCACCAACCGAAACCGCCCGAGATCATCCTGTTGTCCAAGCTTTGGTGGCGGCGCACCGTGAGATCACTGGCGACGAGCCGACTATCGGTGGTGTGCCCGGCACCACGGACGGCACGATCTTGCGCCGGGACGGGGGCCTCGACGTCGTCGTTTACGGGCCAGGCGGCAAGTGGATAGCCCACCAGGCAGACGAGTTCGTAGAACTGGACGATCTGAGGACTTCCGCGGATGTCTACGCGCTGGCGGCGTTGGAGTTTCTCAACTCGGCAGCGGGGGAGTGAATCGGCCGTCCATCGCCAACCACCCGCCGTCGACCACGAGCATCGAGCCGGTCACGAAGCTGGCCGCTTCCGAAGCCAGGAACACGATTGCGCCTGCCATCTCAGACGGTTGGGCCCACCGCCCAAGTGCACCCTTGTCCGCGTAGGCCTGGTACCAGTCCGGGTTGGCTTTGATCTGATCGGTTAGCGGGGTTTCGACTACACCTGGAGCGAGGGCGTTGACTCTCACGCCTTGGGGGCCGAGTTCGGATGCAAGAGTTTTTACCATCTGTACGGCCCCGGCCTTGGTGGCGGCGTAAATGCCTTGGCCGGGTTCCACGACCTGGGATCGGATCGAAGAGATCACGATGATGCTGCCCAGACCACGTTCGGCCATACCCGCCCCTGCGATGGTCATCACGTTGAAGGTGCCCACCAGATTGAGTTCGAGCACCCGCCTGATCTCGTCAGTGGTGAGCGACAACATTGGCTTGCGCACATTGATCGCCGGCGTGCACAGAACGATGTCCGGCTCGGCGACGGCCGCTCTGACCGAGTCGGGATCCGCAATGTCGACATGAGCAGACTTGGCTGCCCCTCCGTCGCCGATTATGCCTGCCGTGGTGGCGTCGGCAGCTTCGAGGTTGAGATCGGCGCATACGACGTCTGCCCCGAATGCGGCCAGGGCCTCGGCCCCCGCCTTGCCGATTCCGCTCCCGGCTCCGACTACCAGTGCAGACCGCCCCGAAAGGTCGAACAACCGCCGATAAGAATCCAACAAACCCATTGCTCGCCACCCTACCGCCCAGGTGATCGGGCGCGAGACGTGTTCCTTAAGGAACGCTTCCCTGCCACAGCAGCATGGCGGCGAGGGCGCGGTGGGGTTGCCAGGGGGTGGTGATCGATTCGGCTGGGGCGCCGTCGGCCAGAGTTTCGATCTTTCGGCGTATGGCCAGGTCGGAGTCCGGGAAGGCGTCTGGATGTCCGTGGACTCTGAGCGCGATGACATGGGCGGTCCAGGGGCCGATTCCTGGGAGGGCGCAAAGGTCGTCGATCAGAGATGCCAAACCCCCGACCCGGTGAAGATCAATGGTTCCGTCTGCGACTGCTTTGGAAAATCCTCGGATTGTGGATCGCCTGGTGTCGGTCAGGCCGCAGCCGTCCAGATCGACATCGGCCAGGGTGGCGGCGGTTGGAAACGTCGTACTGAGTCCCCACTGTTCCAGGCCGTTGACCGGCTGCCCATACCGGCTCGCGATACGCCCGGTGATAGTCGAAGCCCCCGCGACGCTGATCTGCTGCCCGACGATGATCCTGATGGCCGTTTCGAAACGGTCCCAGCTCCCGGGAACCGTGACACCTGGGTTCTCAACGAGCAGTGGACCGAGGTGGCGGTCGGAGCGAAGAGCGTGGCGGGCCGGCCCGAGGTCAGTGTCGATACCGAACATACGTCGCGCTCTCGCCACGTCGTCGACCAGGCCAGCGAGGCCAGGCAGGTGTGATACGAGAATCAGGTGCTTGCCATCCTCTGCATCCCCGATCTCGACTGCTCCCGGATGGCCACAAGTGTCAGTCACTCTCCGGTATGCACCGTCGGCGATGCTCTCTACGCCTGGGATGGCCCTGGCTGCTAGGTAGGCGAGCATTCTCGAGAATTCGAACGGGGGGCGATAGGCGATACGCACCGCGGTTCCGCCGTCGGCGACGAGGCGATCAGCAATACGTCGCTTGCGGCGAAGATCGCCAGGCGTGAAATGGAAAATCTGTCGCATTACCCGGTTCATCTGGCGGAGGCTTCCGAATCCGGCGCTGAAGGCGATTTCAGTGATCGGGAGGTCGGTTTCGTCGAGAAGCCGACGAGCAAAATGGGCACGTCTGGATTGGGCAATCAGTGCTGGTGAGGCACCGAGGTGCTGGTCGAACAATCGGCGGAGTTGTCGAGCGCTGTGCCCAACTCGCGCGGCCAGTTGCGGCTCGGTGTGACGGTCCAGGAAACCTTCGCTGATGAGGACCATCGCGTGTTCGACAACTGGTGGGGAACCGGCATCAAGCGTTATGCGGGGCTGGCGGTCTGGTCGGCATTGCAGGCACGGCCGGTATCCGGCCGCCTCAGCTGCAACCGCAGACCGGTAGCGGGCGGTGTTCGATTCCTTGGGTCGCCCGCCGCAGCCGGCCCGGCAATAAATGCCGGTCGTTCGCACGCTGTTGACTTCGCCTGGCTGCATAACGATGAGGCTCACGGAGCCCATTGTGGCCGACCATCACACATTGACCGGCCGGATTCGGACATGTCGACATTTTGTCCGAATGCGGCCAGTCCGCCATGAGGCCGACATGTAGCGTGCGCCTGACCATGTCTGAACCACGCCAAAAGCTCATCACCACCGCTCCGGGATCGAACCCAGAGGCGTTCGGTCTGACAGAGTGGTCGATCCTGAGCGCGACCTCGCTGATCTGGGGTTCGTCGTTCCTGTGGATCTCGATCGCCCTCAGGTCACTCGAGCTGACCGCGATCGGTTTCGTCCGTGTCCTGCTCGGGGCCGGTGCGTTGGCCCTCATACCTCGCGCTCGCTCGCCGATCGCTCGCGCCGACTGGCCCAGAGTGGCCATCGTGGGCATCGCCGGAAGTGCAGGGCCCGCCTTGCTGTTTGCTCTCGCCCAGCAGACGGTCGATTCGTCCGTCGCCGGCATGGTCAACAGTGCAACTCCGCTGGTGACCATGTTGGTCGCCATCATGATCACACGATCGTTGCCGGGGAGAATCCAAGTCGTCGGCCTGGCGATCGGGTTTGGCGGGATCCTCGCCATGGCCCTTCCGAATCTGTCAGGCGCAGACGCCTCCCCTGCCGGTCTCGGTTTCCTGCTCCTCGCCATCATTGGTTACGGGATCACTGGCAACATCTTGGTCCCCCTTCAGCAGCGATACGGCGCTCTTCCAGTCATTATGCGGGCGCTGGCCATCGGCGCGTTGTTCAGCGCTCCCCTCGGCGCTGTC
>QIDH01000056.1 GCA_003229305.1 Acidimicrobiia bacterium
CGGCGGCTGGGTCAGTAGGCACAGCAATCATCCGTGCGACGGGGGTCATCGTGAGCATTTCCCCGCGACCCGTGATCAACTCCCAATCCCTGAAAGCAGAAAGACGCTGCCTGAATGCGCCACTGTTCGTAGACGAGTGGCCCATGTACGAAGCGAACGCAGGAGTTGGATGTTCAAAGCCGTATTTGCCCGCTTCCTTCAGAATGCGGGAAGCCTCCGCCAAGGAGACAACGGGAAACCCCGTGCCACGCTTACGGCGGGTCGTCTTTCCCACCTGCCGTTGGAGGCGTCTCATTCTGTTGGTCGTCTTCCTCGCAACCGCTTCTGCTTTTCCACGCCTTCAGCCATCATGAATACCTATGGCCTCTTCGACTTCTGATCTTCGTGCCCGGATTGATGGGTTGATGTTGGCTGAGCGTCGGGCGTTGCGGCGGCGGGTCGATGGAGCCCGGGACATGAAGGCGTCCGGAAAGAAGGTACAGGCGCACGTCGCCAAGGGCGAACGTCGGATCGAACAACGGCGCAACGCCGTACCCAAGAAGATCGCCTATCCGTCCGAACTTCCCATCACCGATCGTCGGGACGACCTGCTCCAGGCGATCGCAGACAACCAGCTCGTGATCGTGGCGGGCGAGACCGGGTCGGGCAAGAGCACCCAGATTCCCAAACTGTGCCTCGAACTGGGCAGGGGCATCGTGGGATTGATCGGCCACACTCAGCCTCGGCGGATCGCCGCACGATCGATCGCAGAGAGGGTGGCGGAGGAGACCGGGACCGCGGTGGGTGGGCTGGTCGGCTATTCGGTGCGGTTCACGGATCGGGTCGGCGACGACACCCTCATCAAACTGATGACCGACGGCATTCTGCTGGCCGAGATTCAGCGGGACCGCCGGCTGATGCGCTACGACACGATCATCATCGACGAGGCCCACGAGCGCAGCCTCAACGTCGACTTCCTGCTCGGGTACCTGCGCCAACTCTTGCCCAAACGCCCGGACTTGAAGGTGATCGTGACCTCGGCCACCATCGACACCGCCCGTTTCTCCGAACATTTCGATGGTGCGCCGATCATCGAAGTCAGCGGGAGGGCGTATCCGGTCGAGCTTCGATACCGGCCTCTCGACGACCCCAAACACAAACAGCCGCTCGACCAGCCGCTGGGCATCGCCGAGGCGGTCAGGGCCCTGGTCACGGATACCAGCGGCGACATCCTCGTATTCTGTTCAGGAGAGCGCGAGATCCGTGACGCGACCGAGGCGATCAATGATCTCTCGCTGCGCCACACCGAGGTGCTGCCACTGTACGGCCGCCTCTCATCCGCCGAACAGCACCGCATTTTCTCGTCCCACACCGGGCGTCGGGTGGTGGTTGCCACCAACGTTGCGGAGACCTCTCTCACGGTGCCTGGGGTGCGCTCTGTCGTCGACGCGGGGACCGCCAGGATCAGCCGCTACAACCGGCGGACCAAGGTGCAGAGACTGCCGATCGAGCCGATCTCCCAGGCCTCAGCCGATCAGCGGGCCGGTCGCTGCGGGCGGCTCGGTCCTGGCGTCTGCATCCGTCTCTATGCCGAGGACGATTACGAGTCTCGGCCTGCCTTCACCGAACCGGAGGTGCAGCGGACCAACTTGGCCTCTGTCATTCTCCAGATGGCAGCGGCCGGGCTCGGCGACGTCGAGCAGTTTCCGTTCATCGACCCTCCTGACACGAGAACGATCCGCGACGGCATCGCTCTGCTGGAAGAACTCGGCGCGGTCAACAGGGACAAGGCCGGCACAAAACAGTGGCTGACCGAGACCGGTCGGCGTCTAGCTCGGCTCCCCCTCGACCCTCGGCTGGGGCGCATGCTGCTCGAAGCCGAGCGCAATCATTGCCTCAGCGAGGTGTTGACCATCGTCGCGGCCCTGGCAATCCAGGACCCTCGGGAACGGCCGATCGAACATCGGGAGGAGGCCGACCGATTCCACGCCCGGTTCGTCAACCCAGACTCCGATTTCCTGGGCTGGCTGGACCTGTGGAGGTTTTTGCGCAAGGAACGAAAGGCCAGGTCCTCCAACCAGTTCAGGCGGATGTGCAGGGACGAATACCTCAACCACCGGAGGATCCGTGAGTGGCAAGATGTGCGGGCCCAGTTGCGGGAGGTGTGCGACGACCTCGGCCTGGCCAGGAATAGGGCCGCGGCCGACCCTGACGCCATGCATCGCTCGTTGCTGGCCGGTCTGCTCAGCCAGGTCGGCACCAAGGACCCTGACAGTCACGAATACCGAGGTGCGAGAGGCGCCAGATTCGCCATCAACCCCGGATCGTCGCAGTTCAAGGCCAATCCGGACTGGGTGATGTCAGGCGCTCTGGTCGAGACCACTCGACTGTGGGCCCGCAGCGTCGCCCCGATCGATCCCGGCTGGATCGAGGCGATCGCACCTCATCTCATCAAACGGACCTATTCGGATCCGTGGTGGGAGCCGGACCGCGGCTCGGTCGTGGCATATGAAACGGTGACCATGTTCGGCATGCCGTTGGTCACGGAGCGTCGGATCCAGTATTCGAGGGTCGCCCAGGCAGCCTCCCGGGAGCTGTTCATTCACCACGCGTTGGTGCTGGGCGAGTGGGAGTCGAACCATGCGTTCATCGCCAACAACACCGCCGCGATCGATGAGGTCTTGGCGTTGGAGGCTCGCAAACGCAGCGCAGATCTGCTGGTCGACGACGACGTCATCCACAATTTCTACACCGCCAGGGTTCCCGCCGATGCCGTGTCGACTCGCCACTTCGACGCCTGGTGGCGGAAGGCTCGAGCGGAGGATCCGCACCTCCTCGACATGTGCGTCGACGATCTCATCAAACCGGACGTGAGTGGACCGGACGAGGTCGCCTTCCCAGAGGTCTGGCACCACGGAGACCTGGCGTTGCCTCTCACCTATGAGTTCGATCCGACCAGCGAAGCGGACGGGGTCACCGTCGATATCCCACTATCGGTGCTCGAACGGGTGGACCCCTCCGTGTTCGAGTGGCAAGTCCCCGGACATCGACAGGAGCTGATCACTGCCCTGATTCGCAGCCTTCCCAAAAAGATCCGCAAGGAGTTCGTACCCATCCCTGACACGGTCGCCGCGATCGTGCCAGACCTCGATCCCTCTGACGGCCCACTGCTCGCCACCTTGCGCAGGACCCTGGCTCAGCGCAGCGGATTTCCGGTGCCGCTCGACGATTTCGATTTCGAAGCACTCCCCCACCACTTGAGGATGACGTTTCGGATCACAGACGACAGCGGTGAGATGGTCGCGGTCGGTGACGATCTGGCGTCGATCAAGGAGAAGGTGGCGACGGAGGCGAAGGCTGCCGTTGCCGAGACCGATTTCGATCTGGAGGAGACCGGGCTGGTTGCTTGGACGATCGGCGACCTGCCATCTGAGATCGAGATCCGTGGCCCCCACCACACCTCGACCGTCTACCCAGCCCTGATCGACGAAGGCGAGACCGTGGGCCTCAGAGTTCTCGCCACCGCAGAAGAGCAGGCCGCCGCCATGTGGGAGGGCACCAGGCGCCTCGTAATACTCGCCATGCCGGCGCCCAGACGCCTGGTCACATCCACGCTCACCAATGACCTGACGCTGGCGTTGGCCACAGGGCCGTACCGGTCGCTGGGTGAGTTTGTCGACGATGTGCTCGCCTGCGCGCTTAACGAGATTCTGGCCATCGAGGGTGGACCGGCCTGGAGCGAGTCGACGTTTGGTCGTCTGGTTTCCGCGGCCCGCAACCAGCTCGCAGACCAGGTCGACAAGATCACCAGTCACGCCGGAGCGATCCTGAAGACCGCCCGCTCGATCGAACGCACGATGGACACGACCGGAGGTCTGGCTTTCCAGCCGGCCATCGACGACATGGTCGATCAACTAGGCCGTCTCATCTACCCAGGCTTCCTCTCCGGCCTTGGCTCCGACCGCCTCCCCCACGTCGTCCGCTACGTCGAAGGGGTCGCCCACCGGCTCGGCCGTCTGACCAACAACGTGGCGAGGGACCAGAACCTGACCGCCAGGATCCAGGATCTCGAAGCCACCCACGACGGACTCGTCGACGCCCACGGATTCACCCCCGACCTGCTCGAGATCACCTGGATGCTGCAAGAGCTGAGGGTGAGCCTGTTCGCCCAATCACTGGGAGTGCAAGGCTCGGTCAGTGAAAAGCGGGTGCGGGTTGCCCTGGCCGCCGCCGAACGGAACGCGTAGCAGAAAGTCGGTGCGACGCACTCTAGATATACGCGGCGGTCGTCGTATATACTGGTCGCATGAGCAAACATCTCGTGGACATCGATGAAGCGGCCCTGAGCGCGGCCCGCGCTGAGCTGGGTACGGTCACCATCAAAGACACAGTCAACCAGGCCCTGCGCGCCTCCGCCGCCGACCTCAACCCTCGCGTCGTCAAGGCGCTGGATACTCTCGCCGGTGCTGACCTCATTGACCGAAGTGAGGCATGGCATTGAGCCACCTGCTGGACACCAGCGTATTGACTCGCCTCGGCGAACCCGCCGTCAGGGCAGTGGTCGAACCCCTCGCTTCGGTCGGACGCGCATCTCGGGCGGGAATCAGTGATCTGGAAATCGGATACTCAGCTCGCAATGGCGCCGAATGGGACGAACTCGTCGCCGCGCTTGACGCGTTGAAGCTGGTCGAAACGACTGCCAGGCATCTGCAAAGGGCCCGCCAGGTCCAGCGGCTACTCGCCGTCGACAGCCAGCGGGGCCGCAAGATCCCTGATCTCTTGATCGCCGCGGCAGCCGAAGACAGCGACTACACCGTGCTCCACTATGACGCCGACTTCGACCTGATCGCTTCGGTGACCGGACAGCGTTGCCAATGGGTCGTACCCCCCGGCAGCGTTGATTAGCAAGCTCCGACATTTGGGTCCACGTCTGGCCGTTTTTCATTTCTTCCACGATCCGTCTGGGTAGGGGGCTCGTTCGGCCAGGAAGGGTGGAGCATGGCGCCGGCAGATGCCCAGCGGAATGCGTAGACCTGGCAGAATTCGGCGATGCGGAGAATCAGCGTCATGGGAGCAACCGGGTCGGGCAAGACGACGTTGGCAAAGTCAATAGCCGAGCGGCTCGATCTGCCATGCCTGGAGCTCGATTCGATCGCCCATCTGCCCGACTGGGAAGAGATCGTCACAGAACCGTTCCGCTCCGCCGTCGCTAGTTTCGCCCAACAGGACGGCTGGGTGATCGACGGCAACTATCCGAGGGTGCGTGACATCGTCTGGGCTCGAGCCGAAACTGTTGTGTTCACCGACCTTGCGCGCTGGAGAGTGATGAGTCGGCTGGTACCTCGCACCGTGCGCCGGGTTCTGACCAGGCAGAAACTATGGAACGACAACGTCGAAGGCTGGCGGAACCTGTTTTCCAGAAAAGAGAACCTCCTGCTGTGGAGCTGGAACACCCATCCAGAAATGCGTGCCCTCTACGACCAGGCCATTGCCGACCCGAATTTGCGACACCTGTCGTTCCATCGACTGGACTCCACCAAGGCGGTCGCCCAATTCATCGTAGATCTGCCGCGCTAGTTGCTCTCTTCGATCTACGGCACAGGCCGAAGAAGGTAGTAGCCGCGCCATACGACGAGCTCGGCCCAGGCAACCATGTCGAGCCTCGAAAGAGCGGTCTCTCGCGTTCCTACCGCGGGTATCCAATCGTGGCCAGTGCCGTCGTGATCTCGTCGAAGATGGCGGGGTCGTCCACCGTGGCCGGCACGTCCCAGGGTTCGTCTGCGGCGATGCGGGCCATCGTGCTGCGGAGGATCTTGCCGGATCTCGTTTTGGGAAGACGGTCGATGACGACGGCCGACTTGAACGCTGCCACCGGCCCGATCAGTTGGCGCACCGCCGCCACCACATCTCCGACGATCTCCTCGTTCTGGCCGTCAGCGCCTACCTTGAGCACCAGAAATCCCACGGGTAGTTGGCCTTTCAGCGAGTCGGCCACCCCGACAACGGCGCACTCGGCGACATCAGGGTGAGACATGAGGACTTCCTCGAGTGCTCCGGTCGAGAGACGATGGCCCGCAACGTTGATGATGTCGTCAGTCCTCGCCATCACATGGACGTGTCCGGCATCATCGATGAAGCCGGCATCGGCTGTCTCGTAGAACCCCGGGTATCTCGATAGGTAGGTCTCGACGAACCTCTCGTCGGCGTTCCAAAGTGTCGGCAGGGACGACGGTGGCATCGGAAGTCGGGCGCAGAGAGCACCGATCTCATTCGGGGGAAGTTCGGCTCCGTCTGGTCCGATCACCGCCAGATCCCACCCGGGAGCCGGGTGACCCTGCGATCCAGGGACGACTGGCAGCGCCTCGATGCCGAGGCAGGTGGCCGCGATCGCCCATCCGGTCTCGGTCTGCCACCAGTGATCGACCACCGGTACCCGCAATTGCCTCTCGGCCCAGCCAAGGGTGTCTGGGTCACATCGCTCCCCGGCCAGGAACAGAGATCGAAATCGGCTGAGATCGTATTTGGTGATTTCGAGGCCGTCCGGGTCGTGCTGGCGGATCGCTCGAAGTGCCGTGGGGGCGGTGAACATGCTTGCGACTCCGTGGTCGGCGATCACCCTCCAGAACGCTCCGGCGTCTGGCGTCCCGACGGGCTTGCCCTCATAGAGAACGGTCGTGCAGCCATGCAATAGCGGCGCGTACACGATATATGAGTGGCCAACCACCCAACCCACGTCCGAGGCCGCCCAGTAGACCTCTCCTGGGCTCAGGTCGTAGATGTTCTGCATCGTCCACTTCAGTGCGACGGCGTGCCCTCCGTTGTCACGGATGATCCCCTTCGGCTGGCCGGTGGTCCCTGACGTGTAGAGGATGTAGAGCGGATCGGTGGCGGCCACTGGCACGCACTCATGCGGCGAGGCAGTCGCCATTTCGTCCATCCAATCGAGATCTCGCCCCGGCTGCATGGAGGCCGAGACCATATCGCGCTGGAATACGACGCAATGGTCCGGTTTGTGGGCGGCAATCTCGATGGCGGCGTCGAGCAGCGGTTTGTACTCGATCACGCGGTTCACCTCGAGGCCACAAGAGGCCGAGACGATCACTTTGGGCGTGCAGTCGTCGATTCGCACCGCAAGCTCGCGGGAGGCAAAACCTCCGAACACCACCGAGTGGACCGCCCCGAGCCGCGCACATGCCAGCATGGCGACGACCGCCTGGGGAATCATTGGCATGTAGATGATCACCCGGTCCCCGCGCTCCACCCCGCAGCGGCTGAGGACCCCGGCAAAGCGCCCAACCTGATCGCGGAGCTCTCGATACGTATACGTCCGGGTTGTGCCGGTGACACCGCTGTCGAAGATCAGAGCCGCTTGCTCGCCTCGACCACCGTCGGCATGACGATCGAGCGCGTTGTGACACGTGTTCAGCTCTCCACCCGTGAACCAGCGTGCGGCCGGGCGGGCGTCTTTGTCCAGGACCTTGTCCCAGGGTTTGGTCCATTCGATGTCGCCGCCGGCCTCGGCCCAGAACTCTTCCGGATCGTCCATCGACCTGCGGTGCATTCGAGAGAAGGCCGAAGGGGTCATACATTCAATCTAATGGTGGTTCACCTCGTGCGCCCGCCTCAGGGGTTGCGTTGCGACGCGGCACGGCAACCACCTGACAGTCGTGTTGAAAGGTGCGATGGATGACAGGATGTGGGCCGCCAGGCACGATCTAGGTCCACCCGCCGCTGCAGGCCACACCTGGGTGGTCGGAGACAACTCTCGTGACAGCATCCACAGCCGACGATGGGGCCAGATAGAATTGGCCTTGGCGTCTCACCGTGGTCCGATGCACTGCCGCGCTTTGAACCGCCGAACGTTTGACACCTCTAACCTCAGTGCCCATGTCTGACCGCACCTACCGAATAGCCACGATTCCCGGTGACGGGGTCGGAATCGAAGTGACTGCCGAGGCCGTCAAGGTGCTGGAAGCGGCGGCCGGCCGCTTCGACTTCGACGTCGAGGTCCATGAATACGATCTCGGGGGTGGGCGGTACCTGAGGACCGGAGAAGTGCTGCCCGAATCCACCCAGGCCGAACTCGCCGAATTCGACGCGATCCTGCTCGGGGCAGTCGGGACTCCCGACGTACCTCCAGGGGTGATCGAGCGGGGCCTGCTGCTCAAGCTGCGTTTTGATTTCGACCAGTACATCAACCTGCGGCCGGTCAAGCTATACCCAGGAGTGCCAAGCCCGATCGCCGGACTCGCCCCAGAGCAGTGCGACATGGTGATCATCCGCGAAAACACCGAGGGCCTGTACGCGGGAATCGGCGGGAGCTTCAAGACGGGGACGCCCGATGAGGTCGCCACCCAGGATTCGATGAACACCCGCAAGGGGGTCGAGCGGGCCATCCGCTTCGCCTATGACCAGGCGATGGTCCGGGACAACCGGCTGACCGTCTGCCACAAGACCAACGTGCTGACCTACGCAGGCGATCTCTGGTGGAGGGCCGCCCAGGAGATCAACGCCGACTATCCGGACGTGGAACTCGACTACGTGCACGTGGACGCTGCATGCCTGTATCTCGTAAACGATCCTGGCCGCTTCGACGTGATCGTCACCGACAACCTGTTCGGCGACATCATCACCGACCTCGGTGCGGCGATCCAGGGTGGTCTGGGTCTGGCTGCGTCTGGCAATCTCGACCCGGAGAAGCGCTATCCGTCGATGTTCGAACCGGTGCACGGTTCTGCCCCTGACATTGCGGGCAACGGTTGGGCCAATCCGGTCGCCGCGGTCCTGTCAACGGCGCTGGCACTTTCGCATCTCGGCGAGACAGAGGCGGCTGCCGCAGTGGAACACGCAGCCGCGGCAGTGCTGCCAACCCTGGCAACCATGGGCGGCCCTGACATGGGCGCGTCAACCTCCGAGATCGGTGACCGAATCACGGCGGCCATCAGCGAATCTTGAACCTGGGCAAGAAATCTCGCTGAGAGTAGTTTTTTCGCCACACAGTGCGGCTTTATCGTGGCATACTCGAAGCGCGGGCCCCGGGGGGAACAAGTGATGAGAGAGGTGGTCCGCCATGCAATGGCGTTGGAGTTTGCTCGCCTACACGGTCGGTCTGGCCGTTCTCGTATTGGTCAACCTCGTCGTCGACTCCTCAACGATCTGGATCGGCACCGCCGGCGTGGTGGGCCTGTCCGCGGTCGTCGGGTGGTGGGCAGGCGAATTGATCGACAATTCTCGCCCTCCCCTGGTTGTGCTGCTCGGTCTCGTATCGATCCTGGTGATTCTTGGTTTCGCGGCTCTGAACGCATGGACCATCCTCCCCCAGGCCCTCACCGGGGCGGGAGCCGGATTCCTGATCGAAAGATCGACTCTGTATCGACCCGCCAGCGCGCCTGATGGTCGCCGGTTCTCTAGCACAAACGAGGCAATCAGGCATACACCACAAGAAATCGGATTGGAACGCGTTCGCGCTTTGTGAGGTTGGTGGATCTAACTGTCGATGAGTCGACCAACCGCTCCGCCAGCCTCTGGGTCCTTGAGATAGGTGGGCCGCAGCTCGACCGGTTTGCTGCCCTTTCGCCTGGACTTCATGCGGAGGTTGAGCAGCTCAACGAAGATCGAAAAGCCCATCGCGAAGTAGATGTATGCCTTGTCGATCCCGGCTTCGAAAGCCTCCGCAACCAGCGAAACACCAATCAGCAGCAAGAAACTCAGGGCAAGCATCTTGACTGTCGGATGGTCGTTGACGAACTCCGAGATCGATTTGGCGGACAACACCATCACTCCGATCGCGATGATGATCGCTGCGATCATCACCAGGATCTCATCCGCCATGCCGACCGCGGTGATGACCGAATCGAGGCTGAAGACGATGTCGAGCAGGCCGATCTGGACGATGGTGGCAGCGAAAGTGGCGGCCGCCTTGCCTGCCGTTTCGGACGCCTCCTCCCCTTCCAGTTTTTCGTGGATCTCGAATGTGGACTTCCAGATCAGGAAGAGTCCACCTCCGATGAGGATCATGTCTCGTCCCGAGATCTCGGCGCCCAGAACTTCGAAAAGGGTCCCGGTCAGGCCGATCACCCACGAAATGCTGAGCAGGAGAAGAATTCGCATCACCAGAGCGACCCCCAAACCGACATTCCTGGCCTTGGCCTGATCAGATTTAGGGAGTTTCGAAGCGAGGATCGAAATGAACACGATGTTGTCGATCCCGAGCACGATTTCGAGCAGAGTCAACGTGAGCAGGGCAATCCAGGTATCAGGGTTGGTCAATAGATCCATGCTCACAGCCTATTGAGCGGCCATGGCTGCCAGGTGGATCGAATGGATCACCCTCCGGCTTCACCGTCCGGCCAGTCATCGGTCCTCGGCTCAGGCTCTTGACCAGGCCCGGTCTTCGAAGGTTGCACGGGTCTGCGAGACGGACCCCGAACGCGGGCCTGGGGGACTCTCAGCGCCCTGAGTCTCGCCAGGCCGAAACGTGCCGAACGTACCTGTTCTTGAGTTACCCGCACGACATCTGGCATCTGCCTCATCCAGCCCGAAGCCCTCAGAGCCAACCACATCACTCCCCCGGCCAAGGCAACGACCCCGATCCCGGCCAGCAGCACAACGACTCTCGGCAACTTCAGATCAAAGAAGGCTCGCCCGCTTTCCGTGATCAGGATGTATCCGAACAACAAAGCCATCGCCCACAACAGGCCCCTCCGCAGACGATTGAGCGGGCGCATGCCGACGGCCAGCACAAAAAGACCAACCGCCACCAGAACGACTGTGGCCACAGTGCGGCTCTCGGTGAGAGTGGCGTCTTCCGCCTCGGACAGGCCGAACGCCCAGAACGTTGCCATGGCCGCCAACAGTCCGGTCGGAATCGAGAACCTGAAAACCCTCGACACGAAGCCAGGCTCCGACCGCCCTCCGGTCACCTCGAGAGCCAGCCAGAACGAAGGGATGCCGATCGTCAGCGACCCGACCAACGTCAGATGCCTTGGTAGGAACGGAAACTCGAAACCGGCCAGGCCGACCGCCACCACCAATGCGAACGCATAGATCGTCTTGGTTACGTATAGGTTGGCCACGCGCTCGATGTTGGCGATCACTCTGCGCCCCTCTGCCACAACCCTGGGCAGCGACGAAAAGTCGCCGTCTACCAACACGAGCTGACCGACCGCTCTGGTCGCGTCGCTTCCAGAACCCATGGCGACGCCGATATCGGCTTCTTTGAGCGCCAGTACGTCGTTTACGCCATCGCCGCTCATCGCCACGACGTGGCCCCTTAGCTTGAGCGCCCGGATCATCGCCCGTTTCTGCCGGGGCGAGATCCGCCCGAACACCGTTGCCCTCTCGACCACGTCCGCGAAAAGCACCGGGTCGGTTGGGAGGTCTCTTCCGTCCACCACCTCACCAGCGGCCGGCACTCCCGCCAGCTTGGCGATGGCACCAACGGTGGCAGGATGATCGCCGGAGATGACCTTGACGGCTACTCCTTGCTCCGCAAAAAACGCCAGCGTGTCAGCAGCGTCAACCCTGACCTTGTCACCGAGAACCACCAGGGCCAGGGGCTCGATCTCGCCGAGCGGAGAGTCCGCGCGCGGAAGCTCAGCGATAGACGCGAGCAGCAGTACACGGTTGCCGACCGAGGCGTGTTTTTCCACCCTCGCCCTCAGATTCTTTGCCACGCCGAGCACATCAGGGGCACCGATGACAAAGGCACCTTTGCCGACGAAGCTGACCGCGCTCCACTTGCGAGCAGATGAGAAGGGAACCGATCCGGCCTGGCGCCATCCGGGGCCGTTTGGGTAGGCGGGACGAAGAGCGGCGATCGTTGCGTTCGGGTTCGTTTCGGTTTCAACCAGCGCCGCCAGCACTGCGTCGACGTCTGCGACCGCCAGCGGCTCGGTGGCCAGATGCTCGAGCTTGCCCTCCGTCAGCGTTCCGGTCTTGTCGAAACACACAATGTCGACCCTGGCAAGGCCCTCAACCGCTGGCATCTCTTGGACCAAGACTCGACGCTGGGCGAGCCTCACCACTCCCACCGCGAACGCCACGGATGTCACGAGGACCAGACCTTGGGGGATCATCGCAACGGATCCAGCAACCGCATTGCGCAAAGCGGAGCGCACGCCGTCGGTCACCGAAAGCTGGCTCCAGACCAGAATCGCGACGGCGGGGAGCAGGGCCCAACTCACGGCGGCAAGGATGAGATCGATACCCCTTCGCAGTTCGGAACGCACCAGGGTGAACTCCCTGGCCTCGTCAGCCAGTCTTGCCGCGTATGCGTCTGCCCCCACTGCGGTCGCTGTGTAGAGCCCGGTTCCGGCCACGACGAATGACCCAGAAAGCACCTGGTCGCCGACCGATTTGGTAACGGGGTCGGATTCGCCGGTTAGCAACGATTCGTCGACTTCGAGACCGTTGGCCTGTTCGACAACGCCGTCCACTGCAAGCTGGGCGCCTGCGGAAATGGAAACGAGATCGTCTTGCACGATCCGCGCGACAGGCAAACTCCATTTCTTTCGTTCTCTGATCACCTCTGCTGTGGGCGCCGTCACAACCGCGAGTTGTTCCAACTGGCGTTTCGCCCTGAGTTCTTGGACTATTCCGATGGCCGTGTTGGCCACCATGACCAGGCCGAATAGGGCATCTTGGATCGGCGCGACAAACAGGATCACCACGAGCAGGACTGCCAAGATGAGATTGAATCTCGTCACGACGTTCGCCTTGATGATGTCGGCGGTCGAGCGGCTCACGGACTCCTGGGCCAGGTTGACGGCGCCGTCGCGAATTCGCTCATCGACTTCTGAGCGGAGTAGACCGGCGAGAGGATCACGTTCAGCCATTTTCGTACCTGGTCACTTTTCGAGGACAGACAGGCGCGGCGCACCCCTGTGCGTCTGGTGTCGGTGGCTGCCGAATTCTCCTCCCGGCCTGCCTAAAACGTCTTCGATGATCGTGCCTCCAAGTGGGTGCAATGGTACGCCGCGAGGCTCCTCGCCCGATACCGTGGCTGAGTGCTCGAATTCTTGCTCCCTAGATCCGACCTCGGAGTGCTGATACAGGCCGTCATCGCCGCCATCGCACTTGGTTTCGCCTGGTGGATGACCAGGAATCGCCAGGAGTGGCGGCTGGTCACCATCGGCCTGACGTTGTTGAGTATCGGTTTCTTTGGAGTGAGGGCATTGCATTGACTCACCGTTATCCGCTATCGCCCGTACCAATCGTCGCCGGAGGAAGCAGGGCGGCCCACCGGTTCCGTCGGTTGGTCAGCGGAGGGCGGCCGGAGAGACTTTTCCGATGAGTTCGCCTGAATCGTTTATCACAGGCACCACATCAGTCCCGAGCTTGGCTGCTGCGTCTCCGACCTCGTGAAGACCGGCGGTCGCCCCGACCGCAACGATCTCGTTCATCACCGCCCCAACCGAAACGCCGGAACCCGCCATCGACAAATCGCTCCGATTTACCAGCCCGATCAGTCGCCGGTCCTCGACAACTGGCAGAACCGGGTCGTCACCTACTCCAAGGGCGTCTCCGGCGCCAAGCATCGGACTCACGTATTCGGGCGACTCCATCACCTGAAAGACTTTCGTCGGAACTGCCTTGACGACGACCGCCCCTGCCTTCGCAACAGACGTCATTCGAGCTCCTGGACCGAAGAACATCCTTTGGATCCACGAACCGCCAGGAGCCCCGAGCACCAGCAGGCTGTCGCTTGCCAATGACTCGATCAGATCCTTGGCGGTCCTGGCCTCCACCACCCGACCGTGCATTTCTGCAACCGTTGCTTGCAAGGATTCGAGCACTTGTCCTGCCTGTTCCCGTTCCGGTGGGGCTCGGTACCCGCTGACCAACTCCGCGGAAACGTCGAGAGCCATCCCGAGTCTGGCGGCCACTTCTGTCGCCAACGCGGAATGTGGCCCCCCACTGACCAAAGCAACGACTGACCCGATGGATTGCGGTTCGAACTCGAGAGGAGACGCGACAGAAACCAGAGGGGCGTTGGGGATCCGGCGAGCCACCAGCATCCCCGCTCGGTTGTCCAGGCAGGCTCCCTCGACGTCACCTGTTGCCCTGATTGAGTCACCGCCCGCGAGTGCTTCAGCCAGTTCTGAGCATCCTTTGCCCCTGGTCCACAGGACTCGAAGGGGACGGATGAGGTCGTCGTCGGCTGATCGCATCATGAGGGCCTCCGGCACCCAATCTATCGGATCGGCAGAATTGTGGGCGCTGAGTCCGGCAAACGAAGCCTTCCAGGCTGAGCAGAAACAGGCAAATGTTGTCGATCTGGGACGGAGTGGTCTTGGGATTCGCCACTCGCGCCTCTAGATTCGTCGCCGATGAGGATTGGTGTCACAAAATCGAGGCGCAAGAACGACGGACGGGTCGGAATCACACCCGATATAGCGACGCGCCTCATCAAATCCGGCCACGGCATCACAGTCGAAGCGGGAGCGGGAGCGGGAGCAGGTTTCGCGGATGATGACTACACGGCTGTCGGAGCCGAGATCGGGAATGCGTTCGAAACCGACCTGATCGTCACCAACCATCCACCCTCGGATGATGTGATCGCCAAGCTGAACGCGAGTCTGACGATTCTCGGTCTGCTGGAACCGCTAGACGACCCAAAGAGCATCGCCGCGGTCGCCACCACTGGCGCCACGGCCATAGCTTTTGAGACGCTACCGCGAATCACGAGGGCTCAGTCGATGGATGCCCTTTCGTCGCAGGCCACGTTGGCGGGTTACCAAGCGGTGTTGGAGGGAGCCGTGTTGTTGCCCAAACTGCTCCCGATGATGACCACTGCGGCGGGCACCGTCAGACCCGCCAAGGTGATTGTGCTCGGTGCTGGCGTGGCAGGGCTCCAAGCGATCGCAACCGCCAAACGCCTCGGCGCGGTAGTGCATGCATACGACGTGCGGGTCGCGGCGGCCGAACAGGTAGAGAGCCTCGGTGCGAAATTCATCGAACTGGACCTCGAGAGCCAAGATGAGACCCAGTCTGGCGGGTACGCCAGGGAGTTGGCAGAAGACGACCAGGCTCGGCAGTTGGCGGCGCTTGGCGAACACGTGGCTACCGGCGACCTGGTCGTCACCACGGCGGCCATTCCGGGCCGAGACGCACCCTTGCTGGTAACCGAATCAATGGTCGAAGAGATGAAGCCGGGGTCTGTGATCGTGGACGGAGCCGCGGCGACCGGTGGGAATTGCGAGCTAACGCAGGCCGACGAGACGGTCTCGGCCCACGGCGTCACGATCATCGGACCCACCAACCTGGCTGCTCGGCTGGCCACCAACGCTTCGCAGATGTTGGCCCGAAACGCATTCGAGCTGATCACTCATTTGAGCGACGAGGAGGCAAACCTGTCTCTAGACCCACAAGACGAGATCTCGGCGGGAGTTGTTGTGGCTTCGGGTGGATCGGTCACCAATGTGCGTGTTCTCGAACTATTGGAAAACTCATGACCCTCATCATCGGAATTACCGTCTTCGTGCTCGCCGCATTCATCGGCTTTGAAGTTATCACCAAGGTTCCGCCCCAGCTTCATACGCCCCTGATGTCCGGCTCAAACGCCATCTCCGGCATAACCATCATCGGGGCCATCGTGGTCTCGGGCAGGGGCGGTGGCATCCTGGCCGCGGTGTTGGGTTTCCTGGCCGTTGCCTTCGCCACCATCAACGTGGTCGGTGGGTTCCTGGTAACCGACCGGATGCTCGAGATGTTCAAAGGACGAGGCGGCCGTGGGGGCCAGACTTGAACCCTGAACTGGCGGCTGTCGCCTACCTGGTTGCGGCGTCGCTGTTCATTGTCGGGCTGAAGCAACTCGGGTCCGCTCGGACGGCCAGGCGCGGCAACCAACTGTCCGCCCTCGGCATGCTGATCGCCATCGTCGTCACCCTGGCGGACCGCAACGTCGTGTCATACGGCGTGATCCTGGCAGGTCTGGTAGTCGGCGGATCTCTTGGCGCAGTCCTAGCCCGCCGAATCGAAATGACCTCCATGCCTCAGCTGGTCGCTGCCTTCAATGGATTCGGAGGCGGGGCGTCCGCTCTTGTTGCGGCCGCCGAGTTTCTCAACGTCGTCGACCTTCCGCTCGAAACCGACGTCAGTATTTCGTTGTCGACGGCCATTGGCGCGGTCACGCTGACTGGCAGCTTCGTGGCGTTCGGCAAGCTGCAAGGCATCATCGCAGGCCGACCGGTGACCTATCCGGGCCAGCGGGTGATCGACATCGCAATTGCCCTCGGAGTCGTGGCGACCGGCGTGTGGACGGTCAGCGCTGGATCACCCCTGGCATTTTGGACCTTGGCCGCGACTGCATCGATCTTGGGCGTAACACGGACGTTGCCCATCGGCGGTGCTGACATGCCTGTTGTAGTCGCGTTCCTCAACTCGATGTCAGGCGTTGCTGCGTCCGCAGCCGGATTCGTGATCGGCTCAAACGCCCTCATCATCTCTGGGGCCCTCGTAGGGGCGTCTGGTCTGATCCTCACTTCGACGATGTCCAAAGGCATGAACCGCTCTTTGGCGAACGTGTTGTTCTCCGCTTTTGGAGCACAACCGACAGGTGGAAGTGCTGCCGGGCCGTCTGAGGACAAACCGGTACGCAGCGTCACGGTCGACGATGTCGCCGTGACCCTCGCCTATGCGGATTCGGTGATCGTGGTTCCTGGATACGGACTCGCAGTCGCCCAGGCTCAACACGCGATGCGGGACCTGGCCGACCAACTCGAAGCCAGAGGCGTGCAGGTTCGTTACGCAATCCACCCCGTGGCCGGCCGCATGCCAGGCCACATGAACGTCCTGTTGGCTGAAGCCGACGTCCCATACGAGATGTTGCTGGACCTCGACGAAATCAACGACGACTTCGACCAGACAGACGTGGCCCTGGTCGTCGGGGCGAACGACGTCGTGAACCCGACCGCCCGCGATGACGAGGGCTCTCCGATCTATGGCATGCCAATCCTCAATGTCGACAGGGCGAAAAACGCAGTTGTGATCAAACGCAGCCTGTCACCCGGTTTCGCAGGAATCGACAATCCGCTCTTCTACGAGGACGACACACTGATGTTGTTCGCAGATGCAAAAGACGCACTGGAAGACCTATCCAAAGCAGTGCGCGAGGCCTGACGGCAACCTTCCGAGGAGGCGAGAATGGGCAGCTCCGAGAGATTGCGTAAGGGGGTCAGGGAGATCGGGATCGGATTCGGATCGGTCGTGCTGATCGTTGTCCTGTTCCTGAGGGCCAGCGCGGCCCTGGTCGAGTTCGCAGTCTTCTTGATCGCTGTCGCGGCCCTCTACTGGACTGCCAAAGTCCGCCAGACCTGGCTGCTGGGCTTTTCTGGGCGAATGGTATTCGGTGGCCTGATCGTCGGCCTCTTCCTCACAGCAGGCAGCATCGCGGTACGAGCTTCCATCGGTCCCGTCGCCACCTTCCTGGTGCTGGTGGCCGCAACCATCACAGCCATCCTCCGCCGCCTCGCCAAACACGGCCAAAACCCGCTTCCTTAGGCTCGGCCGCGGGTATAGCCGCGCTATAGCCGAAAGTACGCCCCTCGGCCCCGGTTTTCGCTTCGCCCGGATGGACGCATCAGGGTTGATTCAGCCATCCCGCGTATGATCGGGACGGTGAATTTCAAGGATGTCATCGCCAAGCGACGCATGGTTCGCAACTACACAGATGAGTCCGTTGACGCAGATTCGCTCGCTCGGATCGTATGGGCAGGGCGCAAGGCCCCAAGCGCGGGGTTTTCGCAAGGCCAAGCCTTCGTCGTTATCACCAGCCAGGCCACCCGATCGGCAATCGCAGAGTTGGCAGGCGAGGCGGAGTATGTCGCTGACGGGCTCGACCCATGGATCAGCCGCGCACCAGTCCACGTCATCGTTTGTGTGAGCGAGAGCGCCTACCACCGGCGTTACAACGAAGCCGACAAGCTGCATGACGGAAAGGAAACAGACTGGCCGATCCCATATTGGTGGGTCGACGCAGGCGCCTCACTCCAAAATTTGCTGCTCGCAGCCGTAGACGAAGGCCTGGCTGCGGGGTTTCTTGGGCTACATGCCATCCCAGGAATAAGGGAGCTGCTCGGCATACCGGCGGAATACGAACCGATCGGCGTCGTTACCATCGGCCGCCCCGCTCCTGACGGTCGCAGCCGCTCCCTCAACCGCGGCTGGCGCGAAGAATCACACGTGGTTCATCTCGAACGGTGGTCGGACGACTGGGCCCCGGATTTTTGACCAGGCAGGTGAGGACCCCGAAACAACCCTCTTATGATCGCCCACCTATGAGCGAAGCTCTCTACAACATCGACGGCGATGCCTTCGTGCCGACCGACCTGACCGCCAGCCCATGGGGTCGTGATAGCCAACACGCAGGACCACCCGCCGCATTGACGGTCAGGGCCATCGAAAATGCCGCACTCGAAATGAGCATCAACCGGATGACCGTAGAAGTCCTCGGTCCCATTCCGCTCCGACCGCTTCGAGTCGAAACGCAGGTCGTTCGTCCTGGCAGACGCATCCAACTCATCGAGGCCAGGCTGATTGATCTGGCCGGCGCACCCCTGATGCTCGGCAGGGGATGGATGGTCAGGCGCAGGACCGAGCCACTCGACTTCGACGAATCGCCAATAGCTCTTCCCCCTTCCCCTCCCGGCCCAGGACAATCCACCTCTTTCGAGCACGTCTTCCCTAACGTTGAATACCGGGATTTTTTCGGTACGGCCCTCGAAACTCGGCTGGCAGAAGGCTCCGCCCACCGACCGGGGCCGGCCACTGTGTGGTTCAGGCACCGTCAGGCGATCGTCGAAGGCGAAAACTCGAGCGCAGCTCAGCGGATGATCGCGCTGGCCGACACGGCAAACGGCATCAGCTGGATGGTCCCACCCACTCAGACGCTTTTTGTCAACGTCGATCTCACGATGTACCTGTGGAGGGAACCCGTTGGCGAATGGTTCGCCACCAGGAGCGCGACCCACTGGTCACCGCTCGGTCGGGGAACCTCTGATTCGGAGTTGTTCGACGTCCAAGGCTGCGTTGGACGCTCGAACCAGGGGCTGTTCATCGAGCCGCGATGAGTATGGAACCGATCACCTCATTGCAGAATCCGCGGATCAAGGATCTGGTTCGCCTGAGGAATCGACGGGATCGTGACCAGTCGAAGACGTTCCTGATCGAGGGGTTCCGCGAGTTGAGCAGGGCAGCAGACGCAGGTTTGGATTTCACCGACGTCTACTACTCGCCCGATCTCTATCTTGGCGAAAACGAGCCCGCTCTCGTCGAACGGCTGATTTCCCTAGGCGCCCGTGCAGCCGAGTTGGGCGACGATGCCTTCCGCAAGGTTGCGTACCGCGACAGACCAGAGGGGGTGTTGGCCGTCGCCAACCAATTCGACACATCTCTTGACCGACTGACCCTCGGCGATCGTCCACTGCTGTTGGTGGTGGAATCCATCGAAAAGCCTGGCAACCTCGGCACCATGCTGAGGACCGCGGACGCGGCGGGTGTGTCAGCAGTGATCGTGTGCGACCAGACGACGGACCCTTTCAATCCGAACACCGTCAGAGCGTCGATCGGATCCCTGTTCTCGCTGCCGTTGGCGATCACGGCGACCCGGCAGGCGATCGCCTTGATGAGCGAGCTGGGCGTAAAGACCGTCGCCACCAGCCCGGACTCCGACCTGGCTCACTGGCAGGTCTCATACGACTGCGCGGTGGCGATCGTGATCGGATCGGAGCAGCAAGGGCTCTCGTCGGCCTGGTTGAGTGGATCGACAGAAACTGTGCGGATCCCGATGTCCGGCACCGCAGATTCACTCAACGCGGCGGTCGCGGCCGGAGTCATGCTGTTCGAGGCAGTCAGACAACGCGCCCACTGAATCGCCTCATCCCCGAACTGGCGCCTAGTGCTTGACTCGAACGTATGTTCGATGTAGTTTCGCATGCTCAACCATCGACGATCGACGTGGAGGGTCAGTGCAACGAAGCTTCGAAGACATGGGTACCCCGCTCTTCGATGTCCCGTTCTGCATCCTCGACCTGGAAACGACCGGCGGGTCGGCCAAAAGTTGTGAGATCACCGAAATCGGCGCGGTCCGCTATCGGGGTGGCGAGCTCGAAGGGCGATTTCAGACACTGGTCAACCCCGGCATGGCCATCCCGCCAACCATCACCATCCTTACCGGAATTACTCAGGCAATGGTGATCGAGGCACCGCCGATCGCAGAGGCCCTCCCAGGATTCCTCGAATTCATCGGCGATGCAGTGGTGGTCGGTCACAACGTCCGGTTCGACTTGTCGTTCATCAACGCTGCGGCAGAACGCCATGGTTATGGGAGGCTACCGAATCGCTCCGTCGACACCCTGGCCCTGAGCAGGCGGTTGATCCGCAAAGAGGTCCGCAACCTAAAACTCGCAACGTTGGCGGCCCACTTCCGCTCACCGGTGAAGCCGACGCATCGGGCCCTAGACGATGCAGAGGCCACTGCATATGTGTTGTTCGCTCTGCTGGAGCGAGCAGGAACACTAGGAGTGACCGCCCTCGAGGACCTCCTGGCGCTCCCCACGGCGCGAGGCGGACCCCACTATCGCAAGATCGCCCTCGCAGACGAACTCCCTCGCCGACCGGGGGTCTACCTGTTCAAGGATCGGACCGGATCGGTGTTCTATGTCGGAAAAGCCAAGAACCTGCGCACGAGGGTGCGGTCGTATTTCTACGGAGACGGTCGCCGAAATACCGAGACGATGCTCGCAGAGATGTCGACGATCGACTACCGGGTCTGCCCAACCGAGATCGAGGCCTCCGTCACCGAACTGAGGCTCATCCAGGCGCATCGCCCACGCCACAACCGCCGATCGAAACCTCCCAAAGTCTCGCATTGGCTGACCCTCACCGACGAACGTTTCCCTCGACTGTCGATCACACGGACTCCGAAGCAAACGAGCTCAATGTGCCTTGGACCGTTCAGGCGACAAAAGACTGCGACAACGGTGCGAGAGGCGATCTGGGATGCGGTGGCGCTCCGCCGCTGCACAGGTCGTCCCGGCTTGCGTTCGGCTCCCTGTGCCTTCTCTCAACTCGGGGTCGCAGCATGTCCATGCGATGGAACGTTGTCAGAGGCGGACTACCGCCCCATCGTTCAGGCCGTCGTCGCCGGCATTAGCGTCGATCCGACCATCCTGCTGCTCCCTCTTCAAGAAAAGGTGGCCGAACTCGCCCGCGCCCAGCGGTTTGAGGAGGCCGCCTGGATTCGAGACCGATATGTCGCTCTGGCCAGGGCGATCGAACGACGCAGGACTTGGCAGGCCTTGGAAGCGGCCGGCCGGATCTTTGCATCAGGGCCGGATGGAATCGCCTGCATCGACAACGGCAGCCTGGTGACCACGTGGCACGATGGCAACAGACCGCCGCTGTTACCTCCCCACGTCGCACCTGAAAATACTCGTCATGTTGCTCCCTCAGTGGCAGCGGCCGAAGAGGCACAGCTTCTGTGGGCGTGGTTGACGAGCGGGAACACCCGCCTGGTGGAGATCGTCGGTCCGCTGGCCAGTCCTGCCAGCCCTGTGCCGCCCCTGACGATCGCCGCATGAAGACCAACCCCAGACGCGCTCAGACAGGACCCGCTAGATTCTGGGGCCATAGACCTGGAGGATCAACTTGGCGATTCCTGAGCCGGCCTGGACGATCGGAATCGAAGAGGAATATCTGCTCGTCGACAGGCAGACCGGAGAGTTGGTAGTAGATCAGCCACCTGAGCTGATGGTCGAGGCGCAGTCACTGTTACAAAACCAGGTGAATACCGAATTCCTCCAGTCGCAGATAGAAATCGGGACCAGAGTTTGTTCGAATGTTGCGGAGGCCAGGACCGACCTGATCCGGCTCAGATCGGTTATCGCCGCCGCCGCCGATCGCCACGGCCTGGCCCCGATCGCCGCCTCCAGCCACCCGTTCGCTCGTTGGACCGATCAAAAGGTCACCGATGCCGAGCGATACAGAGCCCTGGCCAACGACATGCAGGCCGTAATGCGCAGACTCATGATCTGCGGCATGCACGTGCATGTCGGCATCGAGGACCCTGAGCTACGGATCGACCTGATGAGCCAGGTCACATACTTCCTTCCCCACATCCTGGCCCTCAGCACCTCGTCACCCTTCTGGGGCGGACGTGACACGGGCCTGATGAGCTACCGCAAGACGGTGTTCAAGGCCGCTCCTCGCACCGGTCTTCCCGAACATTTTGATTCGTGGGGCGAATACGAGCGGCACATCAACGTCCTCATCGAGGCGGGCATCATCGAGGACGCCTCGAAGATCTGGTGGGACATTCGTCCCTCGGCCAGATACCCGACACTGGAGCTGAGAGCCCCGGATCTGCCCACTCGGCTCGACGACACGCTGGCGATCGCAGCATTGTATGTGAGCTTGCTTCGGTTCCTGTGGCGCCAGCGAATCAACAATCGGCGGTGGCGCTCATATTCGAACTTTCTCGTCGAGGAGAACATGTGGCGGGCCCAGCGATACGGTGTCCACGAGAGCCTCATCGACTACGGCAAGGGTCAGCTGGTTCCGTTCTCAGACCTCACTGAGGAACTCATCGAGCTCGTCCTCCCTGACGCCACCGCGCTCGGATGTGCGGCCGAGGTTGAGCACCTGGCGACGATCGTGGAACGTGGCACATCTGCTGACCTACAGCGCGAGGCATACGCCAAGGCCAAAGCTGCCGGGTACGACGGTGAGGAGGCTCTCCGACCGGTCGTGGCGGCCCTCATTGACGCGACTACTGACGGTCTGTGAGGCGAGAAGGGCTACAGGATCAGATAACCTGTAGTGGTGCCAGCCGAACCCGTGCGTGAACCAACCGACGATGCCGCGACGGCCGTATGTCTGGCCTGCGGCACAATCGGGCTCCAACCGCTCCACGAGCTCCACGACATCCCCGTCCAGAGCTGTGTGCTCGTCCCTACGGCCCAAGCCGCGGCTGCCTTCCCGACCGGGGACCTCCTCCTCGTACTCTGCGAGGCGTGTGGATTCATCCAGAACGAATGGTTCGAACCATCGCTGGTGGACTATTCCCAGGCGTATGAGGAGAGCCAGGCTCACTCGACGAGGTTCATGGAGTTCGCCACCGGGATAGCGGATGGCCTGATCCGAGATTTCGGCATTCGGAACAAGACGGTTCTCGATGTAGGTTGCGGTAAGGGCTCGTTCCTCTCGCTGATGGCCAAACGCGGCCAGAACCATTGCGTAGGCATCGATCCAACCGTCGCTCCCGAAAGGCTCGATCGGGAATCCGCGGAGCTGGTGGAGCTGATCAGCGGATACTTCGACGAATCGTCGACGCTCACGGCCGACCTCATCGCCTGTCGCCACACGCTTGAACACATCCCGGAAGCGGCGAGATTCGCAGCCTTGCTGACGGGAGCCGTGAAACGGACCGATGCGGCCACCCTTTTCGTCGAAGTGCCGGATGTCCTCAGGGTGTTGCGAGAGGGCGCCTTCTGGGACATCTACTACGAGCATTGCAGCTATTTCACTCCCGGATCGCTCGGCAGACTCATCGAGAACGTAGGCCTACGTCCGACCGATCTCAAACTCGGATTCGACGACCAGTACGTGCTGGCGTATGCCAAATCAGGAAGCGGAGAGATGGCGACGGTCGACGATCTCGACCAGACCATCGAGGCGGCGCAAGGATTCGCGACCAATGTCACCAATACGATCCGAACGTGGAACGAATCGCTCCTGCAATGGGAGATGGACGGCAAGCGTGTAGTCGTTTGGGGAGCCAGCTCCAAGGCAGTCTCGTTCCTCACGACTCTCGATGCTGCGCGCCACGTCGTCGCGGCCGTCGATATCAACCCCTACAAGCAGAACCAGTACCTCGCCGGCACTCGACAGCAGGTCCTGGCACCGGATGCCCTCATCAAGATCCGACCTGACGTCGTGGTCATCATGAACCCGATCTACGAATCCGAGATCACCACCCAGATTTCCTCCATGGGCCTGCACCCTTCAATCCTCTGCCTTTAGAGCGAGCGCAGGGCTCAGCGACTGCTCATTCGTCAAGTACGCAGCGAGAACGCGGCGGGATTGCAGGTGCGTTCGTAGCAGCTCGACCCCCTAGCATCTGGCCATGCGATTCATCGTCCGTGGAGGTCCAGATCCGGTAGCGGGCGCCGACCGAACGATGCTCGCCGCGATGGGCATGCCGGCCGGCGGGGTGCTGAGGGTCGGCAGCACTGCTGTATTGGTTCGACCCCGCAAGACTGCCGAACCATCGGCCCTTCTGCTAGGGCCCGTTGCTCTGGCCAACGCCGGCGTCGGTGTCGGTGACTCGGTCGAGGCATCTCGGGCCATATTGGCTACAGCCGAACAGGTGATACTCATAGGCGAATCGCTGCCGCTCCCCGCCAGCCGGTTGGTCAAGGCGCTACAAGGCCGTCCGGTCTCGAGCGGCGACACCCTGATCGTCGACAGTCAACATGTTGAGGGTGACGGGCCGATCGAGCTCGACGTCGAATCGGTGAATCCAGCCTCATCAGGACTGATCGGACCTGGCACGGCTTTCATACCGAGCGCCGCTGCCAACTCATCCAAACCACCGGATGAGGCGCCCGCTCAGCCAACCCCTTCTGACGCCACCGTCAAGGCACTGCTCACCGGACTCGAAAACGAACTCGACGTCCTGAGCGGATGGCTTTCACTTCTCACCTCCCCGAGCGATCTGCCCAAGACTTGGGGCCTACCGACCGTCGCAGGAATCATCCTCGAAGCACCTTCGGGTGTCGGCAAGCTCGAACTCGTCAGGACGGCCGCCGACAACGCCGGTGCGACGATGCGTGAGGTCGACCTCGATCTTGTATTCAAACCCGATCGCCTGCTCGACCTCTTGGAGAGGGCCGTCAAAGACACGGCTGCGCCTGGCGTTGTGTTCGTCGACCGCCTCGAAGCGGTGATGGGCGAAGAGGGCCTGGTCGCCTTCAAGAGCCAGGTAGGAGCAATCCTGCGATGGTTCATCGACGCGATATCAGAAAAGCCAGGCCTCGCTTGTGTGCTCGGTGTAGCGGCGACCCGTCACCTTGGGGGCGGTTTGGCGAAGTCGCCTCTCTTGCCGAGAACACTGAGGATCCCGCCCCCTGATCTGCAACGGCGAGAGCTCCTTTTTCAAACGGGTCTGCAAAGAGTCCCGACCGGCCGGGTCGACTACGCCGGTCTGGCCGCCAGATCCGCAGGGTTCTCAGGAACCGACATCATGGCCGCAATAGTGCAAGCCTCGGCGATGGTTGCCAGGACAGGAAACGAGGTCACCCATGAGCTCCTCCTGGATGCCATCGGGGACACCGAGCCTTCCCTCGGAACGGTGCCCATGGGTGAAATGCCCTCTTACGGTTTCGACAAAGTTGCCAACCTGACCGACGTCAAACAACGGCTGACCGAGGCAGTCATCTGGCCGATGACCCAGCCGGAACGTTTCGAAACGATGGGAATCGATCCGCCCAAGGGCATCCTGCTCTACGGACCGCCTGGGACCGGCAAGACGTTCGTCATCAGGGCTCTCGCAAATGAGTCAGGGGCAGCGTTCTTCCCTGTGAAGGGCGCAGAGCTGCTCGACAAGTACGTCGGCGAATCAGAACGGGGCGTCAGAGAGGTGTTCGAGCGCGCTAAGACCACTGCGCCGTCCATCATCTTCTTCGATGAGCTGGACGCACTCGCCCCCGTCAGAGGCTCTTCGACTACGTCCGTGACCGATTCGGTCGTCGCTGCGATGCTGACCGAGTTGGACGGTGTGGGGTCGAGGGGCAATGTTGTTGTCATCGGCGCCACAAACCGCCGCGACCTGATCGACCCCGCCCTCCTCAGAGCTGGCCGATTCGAGGTCCACATCAAGCTCGGCCTCCCAGGCCAGGACGGCAGACGGGCACTGCTCGGGATCACCGATGTTCCGTTCACGGATGAAGTGGACCTCGATGACCTGGCGGCGAAAACCGAAGGTTTCTCATTCGCAGATCTCACCGGACTCCTGCGGGAGGCAGCGCTGGATGTTCTGCGATCAGGCACGGAGGACCTGGCCGTTGGTTGGCCTCAATTGGACGCGGCCATCGAGCGGTTCAGATCACAGAGTCTGGACCAGCGCAGCTAGAACGCACTCCGGTTCCAGGCCTGCGATGCCGATACATACAGCCATGCGAAGCCGGTCACGCCTCATCGCCACCTTGCTAGCCGTCCTATCGGTGGTGGCCGGCGCGTGTGCGACTGCGGGCTCGGTAGAGGCTTCAGGCGAGGCCGCTCCTCCGGTCGTCGAGGCTCCAGGCCAGCCAGCCCCTTCCGTACCAACAACGGTCGGGGCGCTCCCGACGATCGAAGGTACGCCTGTGACGTTGGCCACGGTGAGGGTCGAGCCGGCACCAGAAGATGAGATGCTCGTGGCTCTCGAGGCGCGCTGGCTCTGTGACGTTCAGCGCAGAGCATTCTCTGATCTATCAGACCTCGACGATGCCAGAAGCGCCCTCTTGGCCAACTCTGACGTTGACGCAGCGGACTACGAGGCGTTTCAGGTGCGTCTGGAATCCGAAATGGAGCTCAGGATGGCCGTGCTCACCACATTCCAAGCGGACTGCACCAGCTAACCACGGTTCAAGCGAGGGCTTCCCCCTCTCATTTGTCCACCGCCCACGGTAGGATGAAGCCTGTAAGCTTGGGAAAATATGGGGGCAGTGATGCGACAGAGGCAAGTCGCAACAGTGCGGGTTCGCCGCGGCGAATCCGCTGCAAGAACAGACCTTTCTAACGACGCTTGGTACGCACGCTTAATGCGGAGCGACCTTGGTGCCAACCTGCTCGAGACTGCAATGGTGGTCCTTTTGATCGCGGTCGTGGCCATTGGAGCCATCACCTATTTCGGGCGAGGCACCGGCGACCTATGGGACCAGGTCCCTGCCGGTTTCGACGGCTCGACCACCAACGACACAGGTGCCGGAGGAGGCAACGGTGGCGGAGGCAACGGCGGCGGAGGAGGCGGAGGCAACGGCGGCGTGACGACCTCCAGCACCACGCTCCCCTGACACCGACCCAGGTTGAGGCAGTAGCCGTTGCGGGGAGGCACACAATCGCAAGCAGCAAGCTCGACTTCCGAGCATTGGTCGGTTGGCGCCGCTTGCCGGCTGCCGACCGCAAGCTGATAGCGCGCCATGTGGCCACTGCCTCGCCATGTTTCGCATCGCTGGTAGATGCAGATCCCAAAGGCACGATTCTGGCCGAAGCCCCCCTCATTGACGTTCCCGGCCGCAATCACATGGACCAGTGTGGACCTGGCGAACTCCTGGCGGCCAGAGTGGCGGCGTGCGCTCAGCTGAGGGCCTTGCCCTTGGATGACGATGGCCGAGTAGTTTCGCTCCGGCCGATCCGACATTACCGAACGCACTTCGCAGCGATACGGATCATCGAGCTGACCGATCCATACACACTCGCATGGGACCACAACGACGTGCGCGCCCTTTTTTCGATAGCGGTCAACCCGAAGGGTGCTACCGCAGAACAGGCCAAGGCTCGGATCGATATCCCGGCGGACTTCCCGCCATATGCGGCTCAACGCATGATCGACCTGCTCTTGGCTCCGATCAGACTCGATCTCTTCTCGGTCGCAATCGCCGCCGCTGAACAGATGACCGAGTCGACGCCACCCCCTAGCCTTGCCAAAGCAATCGAACGTGCGAGGCGGATCCTGGCCTCCAGCCATGGCCGCGACTTTGCCCACGAGGAGATGCTGGATCGGCTCGACGAACTTCTGGCCCAAGAGGGCTAGGAACGAATCCGAGAGGTGGGAAGGTTCTGACGCCGTTCCTGGTTCTTTGTTCGACGACCCAAACCGAGGAGAAGACGTGACCACAAACCGCGACTACGACGTTCTGGTGATTGGCGCAGGGCCTGCAGGAGAAAACGCTGCGGACATTGCCGCCAGGGGCGACCTGAAGGTCGGAATCATCGAGCGGGAATTGGTCGGCGGTGAATGTTCATATTTCGCATGCATGCCGTCCAAGGCCCTGCTCAGGCCTGGCGAGATCCTCGATTTGGTTGGCAGGGTGCCGGGAGCGGCTGAGGCGGTGACCGGGAGTATCGATATCGAGGCAGCACTGTCGAGGCGCGATGCCCTCGCCGGCAATTGGGACGACTCCGGTCAGGTGGATTGGCTCACATCGGTTGGCGTGGACTTGATCAGGGGGCACGGCAGGCTCGCCGGGCCCAAGGTCATAGACGTCGAGGCCGAGGACGGATCGGTGATCCGCTACGAGGCCTCCACAGCCGTCGTGATCGGCACTGGAACCGCGGCTGTCATCCCGCCCATCGACGGCCTGCGAGATGTCCGGATTTGGGACAACCGTGATGTGACCACCGCAAAGGAGATCCCGAATCGCCTGCTGGTCCTCGGAGGCGGCGTCGTGGGCGTCGAGATGGCACAGGCCTGGAAGACGCTAGGGGCGCAAGAAGTAACAATCGTTGAGATGATGCCCAACCTCCTTCCCAGGGGGGAGCAGTTCGCAGGCGAGGAGCTGGCTACCGCGTTCGAACGAATCGGAATCGAGGTGCTGACCGGAGTCAAGTTGGTGAAGGTCGAGCGCGAGGCAGACGATGCCCCTGTGTTCGCGACTCTCGATGACGGAACCACGATCGAAGCAGACGAAATACTGGTGGCCGTCGGGCGCAGACCGCTGACCGGCGACATCGGGCTCGAAACCGTCGGCCTGGAATCGGGTCGCTACATCGATGTCGACGACCGCATGCGCGCAAGCGGCGTGGACGGCGAGTGGCTGTACGTCGTCGGAGACGCCAACGGGCGCTCGCTGGTCACCCACTCCGGCAAATACCAGGCGAGGATCGCAGGTGCGACGATCGCCGGCCATGACACGATCGCCTATGGAGATCTCAAGGCCGAAGCGGGAATCGTATTCACCAACCCCCAGGTGGCTTCGGTCGGCTTGACCGAATCGGCCGCACGAGCCTCAGGGCTCGAGGTCCACACGGTCGAATACGGAACAGGCCACACGGCAGGCGCTGCCACGCTCGGCCGCGGGATCAAGGGGACGTCGAAGTTGGTCATCGACGCGAACGAGCAGGTGATCGTCGGGGCAACCTTTGTCGGTCCAGGGGTGGGCGAGATGCTGCATGCGGCAACGATCGCCATCATCGGCGAAGTAACACTCGCCAAACTCTGGCACGCAACCCCTGCCTTCCCGGCCATGAGCGAGATCTGGCTCCGCTTCCTGGAAACCTACCGAGACAAATACGACGTGAACTTCAAGTAACAGCGGGGCGGTCAGGCGAGGACCGCCCCTTTTCCCACTACGACTATGCCGTTCGGTGAAATCGTGAAACGTTCCTTGTCGGCTTCGGGATCAAGCCCGATCTCGAAGCCTTCGGGAATGTCGACGTTCTTGTCGACTATCGCGCGGTGGATGCGGGCACCTCTTCCGATCTCGACGCCATCGAAAATGACCGAGTCACTCACTTCTGCGAACGAGTTCACGCGGACTTGAGGTGAGACTACCGAGCGACGCACTGTGCCACCGGAGACCACCACCCCATTGGCGACAACACTGTCAATCGCCTGGCCCCGCCTTCCGTCAGTGTCGTGGACGAACTTGGTCGGAGGCTCGGATGCGCTCCATGTGAAAATCGGCCATTCGCGGTTGTAGAAGTTGAACACCGGATCGAACGCCACCAGATCCATTGAGGCCTCGTAGTACGCGTCGATCGTCCCTACGTCTCGCCAGTAGCCGCGTTCTTGTTCGTCCTGGCCAGGAACGTCGTTGGTTGCAAAGTCGTAGACGAAGGCCTTGCCCTGATCGACAAGGGCGGGAATGATATTGGCGCCCATGTCGTGTTTCGATCCAGGCGATCCTGAATCGTCTCGAACCGAGGCCTCGAGCACATCGGCAGAAAAGATGTAATTACCCATCGAGGCCAAGGCCATCTCAGGGTTGCCTGGCATCGCGGGAGGATCGGCCGGTTTTTCCAAAAAACGGGTGATCCTCCCATCGGTTCCCGCGTCGATCACGCCGAATTCGTGGGCCTCGCCGATCGGAATGGGGATGGCCGCGACGGTGACCCCTGCGTCGCGTTCCAAATGGAAATCGAGCATTTGCCGTGGGTCCATTCGATAGATGTGGTCGGCACCAAACACGATCACATGGTCAGGTTGTTCGTCGCCGAGAAGATTCAGGTTCTGGAACACGGCATCGGCCGAACCTTCGTACCAGTGTGGCCCTCTTCGCATCTGAGCGGGTACAGGAGCGACGTAGCTGCCGAGCAGCGGCGACAGTCGCCAGGTCTGAGCCAAGTGCCGGTCGAGGCTGTGAGACTTGTACTGGGTGAGGACGACAATGCGCCGGAAGTGGGCGTTGACCAGGTTCGAGATCACGAAGTCGATCAGCCGATAGTGACCACCGAAAGGCACGGCCGGTTTAGCTCGATCCCTGGTGAGGGGGAAAAGACGTTTGCCCTCACCGCCGGCGAGGACCATCGACAAGACATGTGGGCGTGAACCTGCCATTGACAAACCTTAGAGGTCTGGCGCTGACAAGAGAAGGCTAGACGGGGTCTTGGATGCTGCCCGCTGCTAGCGTCGAAGACGTGAGTGCCTTCACCTTTCGCAGGGCCATCGCCCTGATCGTAGTTCTCGCCGCGTGCGGAGGTTCTGCCGTGCCCTTGGCGCTCGGTGAAGAACTGCCGCCAACGTCGCCAGAGCAGATCCAAACCCTGATCGCCCAGACGGATACTCCGGTCGTTGTGAATGTTTGGGCGTCGTGGTGCATCCCATGCAGGTCAGAAGCCCCCCTGCTGGTGGCCGCCTATGAGTCTCTTGGCGACCAAATACGGTTCGTCGGGGTCGACGTCTCAGACTCGCAGCGTCCTGCCCTCGAGTTTCTGGCGGAATTCGGGATCGAATACGAAAACTACTTCGATCCCAATCGCAGCGTGCCGGCCTCACTGGGACGGCAAGGCGTACCGCTGACGTTTTTCTTCAAAACGAATGGCGAACTGAGCTACGCCCATCCAGGCGTGATCGATGAACGCACCCTGGCCCTCCGCATAGACGAACTGCTGGAGGGCTAGGTGGAGTTCACACTGTTGTGGGCAGTACTGGTTGGCGTGGCCGCCCTGCTCGCGGTCTTGCGGTTCGCTCCGTTGCCAGACGCTCGCAAAGATTTAGGCGACATCGTCCTGACCGCCGCGATGATTGGTCTCCTGGTCGGCAGACTCGCTTCGATGATCGCCAACGGCGTGAACCCGATCGCCAGCCCGGGTGACATCATCATTGTCCGCTCAGGAGTGGCCACCGGCTGGGCGACAGTCGCAGCGCTGGCATGGGCGATTTGGGCGTCGAGGCCTCGTTGGCGGCCCGCCCTCGACAATGCGGCTCCCGCGGCCCTTATCGGACTGGCCGGCTGGCACTCTGGATGCCTTCTGAGGGAGGCTTGCCTCGGTCCCAAGACCGATCTGCCTTGGGCGATGCGTCTGAATGGTTCGGTCGTAGGCCGCCATCCGACCGAGCTGTACGCAGCGGCACTGCTCCTGGTCACGGGAGGCCTGCTCTGGCTCCTGGTCAGAAGTCGACCCCATCTGGCTGGCACTGGACTGCCGGCCGGACTGGCCCTCGCCGCGGCAGGGGCTACACGACTGGTCACCGAGCCACTCCGCCCCTCCCTCGGCACAGGACCAGTCGCCTGGTATGCGCTAGCCATCGTGGTTGGCCTGGTCTATGGCGTCTCGCGCACGATTCGGCGCCGGACCGTCGAAACCGAAACAAGCTGATCACCTTCCACTTCTACAATCGAACCCGTGCCACGCCGTAGCCCAGTAGAACTCGAGCGCGTCTCAGTGCGAAGGAATGGTTCTTTGATCCTCAAGGATCTCGACCTCGTGGTGGAGGCGTCGGAGATCGTGGCAGTGCGAGGACCAAACGGATCCGGTAAAACCACGCTGCTTCGGCTGATATCCACGCTGCTGGCCCCGACCCGCGGATCGGCACATATCCTCGGGGTCGATGCTGCCGACCGTCAGGCAGTCCTCGGGTGCAGGCACCGCATCGCTCTGGTCGGCCATGTGCCTGCCCTCTGGCCGGAGCTGACGCTCGCAGAGAACATCTCCGTACTCCCCAACCTCCGACCCCTTGGGGCGGGGCCGATAGCCGAAGCCTTGAAAACCGTTGGGCTGGCCAAGGCAGCCGACAGGCGCGCAGACCGAGCTTCGCTCGGTATGCAGAGGCGCGTCGAGTTCGCTCGCATCCGCTTGAACCTTCCCGACGTGCTCCTGCTCGATGAAGCGCACGCCGGGCTGGATGCAGGGGCAGCCGCCCTGGTCGAGGACACCGCTCGTCTTGTGCAATCCAACGGCGGGAGCGTCATCGTGGTCTCCCACGAAGTCGCCAGGATGCAGGGGGCCTTGAGTCGCGTACTCGACCTCGTCGACGGACGGCTGGAGGCGGCGTCGTGAGTGGGCTGCTGTGGGGTGCGATGAGCGTGATCCGCAAGGATCTGCTGGCGGAGGGGAGGGCAGGTGAGGTGCTGACCGTGACCATCCCCTTCGGCGCCCTGGCGTTGCTGTTCTTTCCGCTCTCTATCAACACCGACCTCGCAGTCATTCGCCAAATTGGTCCGGGGATCTTCTGGGCTGTCGTGCTGTTGTTTGGGATCCTCGTCACGTTGCGGGCTACCGCCGCCGACCCACCCCAATGCCGCGACCTCTTGCTGCTCAGCGGTGTAGAACCGGCCTCCATCTTCCTCGGTCGGACCGCGGCCGGCACCTTGCTGCTGCTCGTCTTCGAGCTGGTGTTGGCGCCGGTGATGGTGGTGTTCTACAGCCCTGAAGGGATCGCCGGCTGGCCATGGCTGTTTGTGGTCGCCGGGCTTGTGGCAATCGGCCTGGCGGCGCTGGGAACGTTGGCAGCGACCCTGTCGACCGGCTTGCCTTCGAGGTCCGCCATTGCCCCGCTGCTGGTCGCTCCCTTGGCGGCACCCATCCTCCTGGCGGCTACGGAGACGACGGATTTGTTGCGGACAGGTCAAGGTATCATTCGCTGGATACTTCTGTTGGTGGCGATGGACCTGGCCCTCATCATTGCCGGTATGCTGGTGGCGGGTCCCCTCGAGGAGTCCATGCAATGAAGACACAGAGCGTGATCGGCGGCGCGGCCGTGGTGGTGATGGGTGTTGGGCTCTTCCTGGCGATCGAGGTCCCCCCTGAACAAGTCCAGGGCGATTTCGTCAAGATGCTGTTCATTCACGTCCCATCGGTGATGATCGCATACCTCGCATTCACGGTCGGATTGGTCGGATCCTTGGCGTACCTGGCCACCAAGAACACGTCTGCCGACCGTCTGGCGGCAGCTTCGATCGAAATCGGCGTGGTCTTTACAATGCTCACCCTGGCCACCGGGATGATCTGGGGACGCCCGACTTGGGGAGTCTGGTGGGATTGGGGAGACGCCAGGATGGTCAGCGCGCTCTTCATGCTGTTCTTCTACCTCGGCTACCTGGCGTTGCGGCGGGGCGTGACAGACCCGAAGACGCGGGCTGGTCGCACAGCGGTGCTAGGAGTCGTCGCCTTTGTCCAGGTACCGATCGTCCACTTCTCCGTAACATGGTTCCGGACGCTGCATCAACCGGCAACCCTCTTTCGCCCTGACGTCGGGAACGCCCCGCTCGATTCGGTCTTCGTTCCGCCCCTGCTCACTGCGTTGGCGGCTTTTCTCCTCGTCTACCTCGCCTTCATCAGAGCCCGCTATCGGCTCGCTGACCGCCAGGACGAGTTGGCTGCCGCACAGATGACCAGCGAACTGGCCGGCTCGGCGGTAGCCGAGCCAATACTGGGAGGCGTCCATGAGTGATGGCTTTGTCGTGCTCGGCTACGTGGTCACCTACGGCAGCTTGGCCGCGTATGCAGCGTCGCTTTGGGTACGGGGCCGCCGGATCTCCTCAAAGACGGAGGACGGCTGAGATGATCGATCGCAAAGTCCTCATCCCCGTAGCCGCCCTGCTCGCCCTGGTTGTCGGATACCTCGTCTGGGGAAACCTGAGCGGCAACCTCGTCTACTACCTGACGCCGTCCGAGGCCGTCAGTCAGCAGGACGAATTCGACAACGGCGAACGGTTCAGACTCGGTGGCCTGGTCCAGGAAGGCAGTGTCGTCGCCACCGACGAGGGCGTGCGCTTCGTCGTCGACGACGGGGCCACCCAAATCGCCGTCGTGCACAGCGGCGCCCCACCCCAGCTCTTCGCCGAAAACGTCGGCGTAGTCGTCGAGGGATCCTGGCAGGGCGACGAATTCCGCTCCGACCAGTTGCTGGTGAAACACGACGAGCAATACCGGTCGCCTGACGACGACGGCCGATACGTGCCTCCAGACGAAGAGAACTGATGGCGTATCTGGGTCTCATTGGCGTCCTGGTGGCCTTCGCCGGATGTTTAGGCTTGATCATCACAGGATTTCCTGCGCTCATCGGCAGATCGGAAATCAAGTGGGAATCTTTGAAGCGATCGGCCGCGCTGCTGCTGGTCGGCTCCGTGGTCTCGATGGCTGCCCTCGAGCTCGCCCTGCTCACCGAAGATTTCTCGATCGCGTACGTTGCCAACAACTATGCGAGCGGGACCCCACTCATATTCACGATCGCTTCGGCTTGGGCAGCCCTAGAGGGATCGATAGTGCTTTGGGGTCTTGTGATCGCCGTCCTCACTTACCTCGTGTGGCGCAAAGTCAATCAGGATCGCAACGACTTGCTCGGAGTGGGGGCACTATCGATCATCGGCATGGTCGGGCTGTTCTTCTTCGGCTTGATGCTCACAGTTTCCAACCCGTTCGAGGTGTGCACCACCGCATCGACCGTCGGGTGCCTGGATTCGAGTGCGTTACCCTGGGCAGCCCTCGACGTTCCAGCGGGGGGCCGAGGCACCAATCCTCTTCTGCAAAACCACATCATGATGGCGATCCACCCACCCCTGCTGTATGTCGGCTATGTCGGCCTGACCATCCCCTTCGGGTTCGCCATGGCATCACTGCTCAACGCCAGAAGCGGCGCTGAATGGGTGGTCAGGACTCGCAGATGGACGCTCACCTCGTGGGCCTTCCTCACGGCGGGCATCGTGATCGGCGGTTGGTGGAGCTACGAAGTGCTCGGCTGGGGCGGTTACTGGGCATGGGATCCCGTCGAAAACGCGTCGTTCATTCCATGGCTCCTTGCTACCGCATTCATTCACTCGTCAATCGTTCAGGCAAGGAGGGGGGTCCTACAGTCGTGGAACTACGTGCTTGTGATCGGGACTTTCGCGTCCACGATCCTCGGTACGTTCCTCACCAGGAGCGGGGTGGTCGCCTCTGTGCACGCCTTCAGCCAGTCCCCGATCGGCCCGGCCATCTTTGGGTTCCTGATCCTGGTTGTTGTGGCATCCTTGGCGGTGTTTGCGACCAGGGTCCACCTCGTGGCCTCGACGCCTCGACTCGACTCTTTGGTGAGCCGCGAAGGCGTTTTCCTGCTCAACAATCTCTTGCTGACGGTCTTCGCATTCGTGGTGCTGGCCGGCACCCTGTTCCCCCTGCTGGTCGAGGCCTTCCAGGGTTCGACCGTGAGCGTCGGCCCACCGTTTTTTGACCGCTGGGCCATACCGCTGTCCTTTGCCCTTCTACTGGCGATGGGCATCGGACCTGTGACCCCATACCGGGTCGCCGACCCCGGCATCGTGTGGAACAGGATCAAGACGCCGCTGACCGTCGCCCTTGGCGTCGGAGCTGCCACGGTGCTGTTCGTGAGCAGGATCGGCTACGTCGTCCTGGTCCCAAGCCTGGCAACCTTCGTGATAGCGATCATCGTTCGTCACCTTTGGGACCTCTCGAGCAAACGCGCAGCCAAATCCGGGACCTCGATCCCTGCCGCGGCCGGCGCGCTGGTACTGCGCGAGCCCGGCTATTGGGGAGGCCAGCTGAGCCATGTCGGAGTCGCTGTACTGGCGGCGGGAATCGCCATCTCTGCCAATCTCGTCATCAAGGACGAGCTGACCCTTCCCCTTGGCGAGACCGTTCCCTTTGCCGGTTTCGAACTGACATATGAGAGCCCATTCCTGCGCAACGAACCCACCAGGCGAGTAATCGGGGCAAGAGTCGAAGTCAGCCGAAACGGAACGTTCCTGGAGGTTCTCGAGCCACGGATCAACGAATATGTTGGCTCGCTGCAAGGTATCCAGACCCCGGCGGTTCGCACCACACTGGCAGGCGATATCTACCTCTCCCCTACCAGCCTCGACGCAGAAAGCGTTTCTCTCAAAGCCTGGCGATACCCACTCCAGTGGCTGGTTTGGGCCGGCGGAATGTTGATGGCGCTTGGGGCAGTACTCAGCCTCGGAGAGGCAAGGGTCCGTCGCCGAGAAAGCGCGCAGGTCGATGCCTGAGCACCTGAAGCGGTTCGCTGCCACGATGCTCTCGGTCCTCTTCATCGGGATCATCGGTTGGGGCCTGATCGTGGCTGATCCTCCTTCTGCCTACGGCGACAGGGCGGAGGCAATCGGTTCGAGAGTCAAGTGCCCGGTGTGCCAGGGTGAATCGGTCACCAGTTCGCCTTCCGGATACGCCAGAGACATCCTCGCTTACATCGAAGCCAGGGTGGATGAGGGTTGGAGCGACGAGGGCATAATCCTGAGACTGGAAGAACGTTTTCCCGGAATCCGGCTCGATCCGGAGTTTTCCGGATTGACGGCCGTTCTCTGGCTTCTTCCCGCAGCGGCGGTGATTGCCGGGATAGTGGCGGCCCGCAAACAGATCAGGGGCGGGGCCGATCGGATAGAGCACGAGAGCATCGAATCGTGACCAAACCTGGCACCGCACAAGCCGACAGACTCTTTCGTCTAGAGGCCCAGCTGATCCAAGTGAACACAGACCTCGACGACCTTGCCGACCAGGTCGCCAGCGGTGACATCGATCCGAGCACGGCCGGACAACTACGAGCAAAGTATCAGGATGAGTCGGACTCGGTATCTGCAGAAATAGTGGCGATGGCCGACATCGGCCCGAGCCCGACCAGAAAATTCAGCTCGAGGCGATTTGTCGGTGTGGCCATCCTGATCGGCGCCTTCGTGGCTGTCATCGTCGTCGCAGCCGGTGCCATCAAGCCACGCGTCGGCGGATTCGTCACCGGTGGAGGGGCGGGTCAGGGCATCAACCTCGACGAAGTGACCAACGATCAGATCGAAGCTGTGATCGCAGCCAACCCTGACAACCCAGAGATCGCCGGAATGCGGGTGGCCCTGGCCAACCGCTACTTCGAGGAGGGAAATTTCTCCGAAGCGCTCAGCAACTACCTTGCCGGCCTCGACGGAGCGTTGGTCGCTCAGCGAAGGGCGCAAGCGCTTGGCAGGGTCGCGTGGATGACTTTTCTTTCGGGCGAGACTCAGGTGGCCGAGTTGTACCTCCAACAGTCACTCGAAACCGACCCGGACTACGCCGAGGGCAAATTTTTCTACGGTCTGCTTCTGATGGACGGATTGGCAAGGCCGTGCGACGCCATCGTCTATCTGGAGGCGTTGTCCGATGTCGATGACATTCCGACAGACGTAACGGCAGAGCTCGATCTGGCGATTGCGAGAGCCAGGAGCGATTGCGGATGACCAAGACGGTTCGTTACGGCGTCATCGGATTCGTGGCCATAGCGGTCGCAATCCTGATCGCCGTGGTGGACAGCCGATTCGGAGTCGATCCGACCAGGTTCGGGTCGCAGTTGATGGGACGAGAAACCCCTGACGTCGAACTGGTGCTGCTTGGATCGGACGAAACCGTTTCATTGCTGGACATCGGTGACGCGAACGACGTGACCGTCATCAACTTCTTCGCTTCATGGTGCATCCAGTGCCGCTTCGAACACCCAGACCTGCTCGCCACGTCCGACATCTACGCAGACCGGGGTGTGCAATTCGTCGGGATCTCCTTTCAAGACCAGGAGTCCGCTTCGATCGCCTTCCTCGACGAGCTCGGCTGGGGAGAAGAATTCATTTACACCAGGGACCCTGGATCGATCGCGGCAATCGAATTCGGCGTATTCGGAATCCCTGAGACATTCTTCATCCGAGATGGCCAAATCGTCGGACGCCAGATCGGCCAAACGACGGCGCTGAGACTTTCCGAGGCCATCGAGTCCATATTGGATGGTGACGAAATCGGTGCCGAGGTAGTCGGCGACCAAACTCAACAGCAGGGCCAATAGGCCGCCAGGCGAGCCCGTCAGCTCTCTGCCAACTCCTGACTCCTGGCAATCACGCTGTCCAAGACATTGCTGGCCGCTCCTGAGTCGATGGCCTTGGCCGCAATCGTGGCTGCCTCGGCGAACTCGTTCGCAATTCCCGCCGAGACCAGGCCGAGTGCGGCGTTGATGACCGAAATGTCCCTCCTCGGCCCAGGATCGCCTGCCAGAACCGACCTGAGGATTGCGACGTTTTCGTCAGGCGTGCCACCCAATATCGAATCCAGCGGCGCCCTCGGGACGCCGAAGTCTTCAGGCGTGACCTCGGCCTGGCTCAGCTCACCGTCATCATGCAGACGCCAGATCGACGTTGTCCCGCTGATACTCAGTTCGTCCAGCCCGTCGTGCCCATGGAACACAAATGCCCTTCTGGCCCCCAAGTCGGCGAGCACGCTCATCATGCGGCCGGCCATCGATCCGTCGGATACGCCGACGGCCAAATTAAGCGCTCCAGCAGGGTTACACAACGGTCCGAGAAAGTTGAACACGGTGCGGATCCCGAGCTGACGCCGGACCGGACCTGCATGGCGCATGGCGGGGTGGTAGACCGGCGCAAGAAAGAAGGCGTACCCGGTCTTCCTGAATATCTCGGCGGTCTTGTCTGCTGGGAGATCGACAACGACCCCGGCCGCCTCGAGGACATCGGCAGATCCACACAGCGACGAGGCCGACCGGTTGCCGTGTTTGGCGACCTTGGCTCCAGCTCCTGCCGCGATCAGCGAAGCGGTCGTGGAAATGTTGAAGGTTCCAGACCTGTCTCCTCCGGTTCCAACTATGTCGACGAGGTTTGGCGTGTCGAGGTCAACGGCCACGGCAGCAGAGCGCATCGCTTCGACCAGCCCGGTCATCTCTTCGACTGTCTCCCCCTTGATCCGAAGTGAGACAATCAATGCGGCGATTTGAGCCTCGGTGGCCATTCCGTCCATGATCTCGGTCATAGCCGCCCTGGCGTGGGGCCGGGTCAGCGACTCGCCGGCACTCAAGGCGGCCAGTGTGTCGGCCCAGGCGAAGCTAGACATGGGAAGGGAGGCTAGTCGCGTTAGCATTCGAGGCCGACCAGAGGACTCTTCGCCAAGTGACCCGACCTCTCTACTTCGCCTACACGGCGCACATTTCGCCGAAGCGCCTGACTGAACTCGTTCCGAACGCAGAATTTCAGTTCATCGCCCACCTTCCAGAGACTCGGATGTCGTTTCCGATCGAGGATTCGACGTGGGAAGGAGGCCTTCCTTCAGTCCACCCGGAGGAGGGCAGCACGGTATGGGGGGCAGTGTTCTCGATCGCCCCAGCCGACCTCGACAGGCTCAACGAAGCCGAAGCTCTGGAGGGTCGAGCACCGATCGAGACCTTCAAGGCGGTCGACCGGGAAGGTCACAGCCATGAGATCATCACCCACGCAGACGCTCGCGCGCGGAACGGTGGAGATCACGCTCCGTCCCGTGCATACATGGAAATGGTCGTGGATGGCGCAAAACACTGGGGCCTGCCAACCGGGTGGGTGGCCGGGCTAGAGGAATATCTGGAGGATCCGCTCTTTTAGTCGCATCGTTGAAATGAGAGCATCTTTGAAACACAGAGGCCGGGCTGAAACGCCCGGCCTCTGTGTTTGTTGTTTGTTCTAGCCGATCCTCTATGCGGGCGCGTCTTCTGTGTGGAAGAGCCGGAATAAGCCCCAGGCTATGGCGGCGCCGATGAACGGGGCGGTCAGGTACACCCACAGATCGGTACCTCTTGCACCCACGATCGCCGGGCCGAGCGTTCTGGCCGGGTTCACCGAGGCCCCCGAGATTGCGATCCCACCAAGGTGTACCGCAACCAATGTGAGCGATATCGCCATCGCAGCAACCTTGGGAGCCCTCACCGTGCTGACCAGGATCACCAGCACAAAGATGGCAGTGAGCACGATCTCGAGAAAGAACGCAGTGGACGTATCTCCGCCTGGAACGGTGGCCGTACTGGCGACCACGTCCTGGTTGGCCGCAACCAAGATGCCGAGCGAACCGAGCAAGGCACCGACCAGCTGACCGATCCAATAGCCGATGAGGTCGGTGGTGTCCGTGCGCTTATCAAGCCACATCGCCAACGTCACAGCCGGATTGAAGTGGCCGCCTGAGATATCACCAACGGCGAAAATCGCCGCCATCAGGGCCAGACCGAAACCGAACGCAATCTGAACTGTGTCCCCTCCTGACGTCACAATCGAAAGCGAACCGACAAAGACCAGAATGAAGGTCCCGATCAGCTCGGCCAGATACTTGTTGATCACCATGTGTGGTGTCTCCCTCCCTAGGGTTACCGATCCTTTTGACCAGTCGACATTGCAAAGAGTTTCGCAACATCGGCCTTCAGATTGGCGGATATCCGAGCGCCTACCATGCCTCCAATGAGGCGACCCCATTGAATGATTCACGAGACGGCACGTCCGGGCTGCGCAATGCCCGCTGGTGGGCTGTCCTGATCGGTGCCGTCGCCGGCCTCTTTTTCAACTTCTTGATGGCACTGCTCGTATTTCTGGGCGCATTGTTGATGCAGGTCGCACAGACCGACCTCGTCCCCCTGGCCATTCTGGCGCTTTCGCTTTTCGCCGGGTTGGCTTTCGCCGGATACGTCGCCGGTCGACTCACGTCCGACCACAATCCGGGGTTCCACGGCAACCTGGCCGGCATGGCGCTGTACGCGATTGTGGCAGTCCTCGGAATCTTCGCCGGAAGCCCTGTGAACCCCTTCACCTTGACCATTTTCTCCTTGGTAGCCGCCATCATCGGATTCGCAGGAGGGGTCCTCGGCGGCCGCCCGCGCTCCGAACCGCAGCGGCGGAGCGGATAGCCTGCCGAGCTTGGCCGCCCGCCCCAACCCTCAAGGGTCGCTTGACGTGCTCGGCGTCCACGCGGACCTCAAAGGTTTGTGAACAGAATCACAATGTGACCTTCGACCCTAGCTACAGCGGCCCGTCAAGCAAAGGATTTGCATAGACCGTAGTTTGGAAAACGGACCGGAGATAGGCCAATCGGACCGGTTCTAGATGGGCCGATCCTAAGTTTGGCGTCCCAACCAAGAGCTTGCCAAAAGGGGACCAAATACCTCTGAAGGGGTGAGAGAAGGATGGAGCGAGTACGGGCATTGGTGAGAGCAATAAAGCGCCGTCGGCTTTCCGTTGTGCTGGTGATCGGACTTCTTACATTAGGAGTCGTCGGAGGCGGCTACGCCATACAAGAGAACGCTGGGTTCAGTGGCCAGACTGCAGTCGGGGACCACGACTGGTGGCAGGATATCGGAACGAACGCGTTCTGTGAAAACTGCCATACAGGTGTCGCAGGAGATATCGCTGCTGGTCCGCACGTAAGCACAGGTTTGTCGACTTGTAGCGTTTGTCACACACCAGGTGGTTCCGACCATGCTGCGGCTTCGGCAGAGTGCACGGATTGCCATGGATCTGAAGGCGATGAGATCGCCTCGCAGACCGAGGCGCACACTGGAATACTGGCAGATCTAGGCGAAACTGCCACGGCCGCCAGTCAGACGTGCCAGTCGTGCCATACTCACGTCGAAGTCAATATTACCGCCACGGCACAGCCTCCAATCGAACTGATAATGGGCAACTAGCGTCCATGCTCGGTTGGTGCATGCATTAGAGGGGGCGTCGTGGAAACGGCCCTTGTGGCGAGTCTTTGGTTCTTCGGTGCGGTGTTACGACACACCGAACGAGTCGCAATGGCGACTATTGAGGGCGCACCCGCTGAGCGGCAACGAACAGGGAAGGGCACAAGGTCACCCGCTCGCCGGGTGGCCTTTCCACGCATATGCGCCTAGCCTTGGTTCAACGAGTTGTCCGAAGATCAGGCTGGAATCGTGCACGATCCCAGCCTGATCGAGAAAGCTTGAGAGCCTCGGTGTCATCATCTGAAACGGACCTTCCCAACAGCGAAGTCGGCCCAGACAATGGCCGTTCCTCCAGGGCTCGATGGGTCGACGTTTCGATTGTTGGGGTAGCGGTTCTGGTGGCGGCGGCTTGGTTCCTCTTCATTCGGGACGGCGAGCCCGCTGGACCGCTTGCACCTGTTTTGGAGGCGGTGATCGAAGAGCCGATCTCTGGCACCGTGGTCGCTACCGATTGGTCTTCGCCCGCCGCCGTCGCCGTTGACGGAGACACCATTTACGTTCTCGACACCGGCAACAACAGGATCCTATCGATGGACCGTGACGGGGTTGTAGATGGCATCGTTTGCGAAACTGACGCGTGCGCCCTGCTACTCGACACTCCCCAGGACATGGAGATCCATGAGGGTCTGTTCTACGTGGCGAATACCGAGAGAGGGCAGGTGAACGTTGTCGATCGCGCCGGAACCGTATTACGCACATACGAGCTTCCGGCCGGACAAGGCGACGCACCCCGTGCGACTGGTGTTCACGTGGCGCCGAATGGCGTTGTGTACGTGTCAGACGGTACCTCAGGGAGAGTCGCGATATTCGAGCCAGACGGTGAGTTCAGCCAGTATTTCGGCAACGACACCGTCGGGATCTTCGAGTTCACCGATCCGACGGGCCTGACGCTCGATGAGGACGGCAACCTGTACGTTGCTGAGTTCTCGCTCGGTATGGTTCGAAAGATCTCGCCTGTTGGACGCGAGCTCGCCATCTTCTCGATGATGGGTGGCGTAACCAGGGCGTCCGAGGCGTCGGATCTCGTCATCGATGACAACGGCTCCCTGTATCTGGCCGACTACAAACGGTCTGTTGTGCACGTGTTTTCGAGAGCAGCCCGCTACCTCGGCATCGTAGGCCTGGTCGACGCCTCCCGACCGGACTCACCGATTGCCCTGCTTCGCCCCGAGGGGCTGGCGGCGGACGGCAACGAGATCATCGTCATCGACTCGAGACGCGGCCTACAGATCTATACCATCGATCCGGACTATTTCGTGTTCAAACGAGCGGAGTAGTCCCAACCACCCGAGATTCTGAACGAAGGGTCGATCAGGGCTCAGGCCGGGACCGTTGGAACGGCCGATCACATACCGTCCAGTTCCGCATGGCAGCTCGCGCAGGATCGCTCCCGCCATTTCAGGACATCGTATGGATGCTCGAATTCCAGGCCACTGCCCTCGAGGTCGAGTAGCACTCCATTTGTGCCGAGGCCCTGTCCGATGATGAGGTGACACAAATTGCATTCGTTGGAGATCACCTCACCGTCCTGATCGGCTTTCTCACCATCGTGGCATCTGAAGCACCCCTCCCATGAAAGGTGCCCAATGTTGTATTGCCTGACCCGGTAGTCGGTCTTCATCTCTGGGAAGAAGTTGACGTCATAGATGTCGATCAACACTCGAGCTGCTTGCTCGATCTCCGCTGGATACCTATCGGTGGCGTCCGGGTACTCGGCCTCGTAGAAATCATCGAGTCCGTCCGGGATCCCCTGATGGGCGGCATCACGATCCTCGTAGCTGTCGAGAAGGACCTGCATGGCGATGTCCTTGATCTCGGGGAGCACATCCGGGATCCGTCCGTCGGCTAGAGCATTGTTGATCGACCGGGCAGCGGGCTCCAGCGGGTGGGCGGGCCGGTTGTGACAGTCGAGACAGTCGAAACGCCGGATTTCGGTGTCTGGGTCGTTCAGCCGAGGGATGTAGTCACCCGGAGTTGTGTAGATGCGCTCAATCCCGTCCTCGTCGATCACCCGCACCCAAGGGATGTCCTGGAGCTCGTGATCCGTGGCTATGTACTCGACGACCGTGCCGCCGCTGGTATGCCAGTGCACGCCACTGGGTGCATCTGACGCGGATCCAGCACCACCGAGATCGAAAAGGAAGTTCACCGTCCACGGGCTACTCGCATCGTCCAGGCTGTAGTACGTGGTGGTCCGTAGCTTCGTCCCCCACAAATTGTCCCTCCAGTGACACTCCTCGCACACCTGAGCTGCGGATCTCATCTCGATCGGTGTCTGCACTGGGCGATCGTACGAGTCCATCAGCACGCCCCAGAGCTGTTTCATCCCATTCACCTTGGCCTGGAGATACGCCTCGGTCCCCTGACCGATGTGGCACTCGACGCACTTCACTCTTGCATGAGCCGACTCTTGCAGAGCCACCGCCTCAGGCTCCATTGGCGTGTGGCAGGCGTCGCCGCAGAACGACGTAGAGTCGGTTGCTTCATACGCCTTGAACCCGATGAACCCGACCACGGCCACACCGACCACGCTCAGAGAGAGGAAGAGCCATAGGCTGCGCATGTATTGCGGATCGGTCGGCTCTACTCGAAGCGTGAATCGTACCTTGTGTCCTCGCTTGCGTGCTGATACGACCTGGATGCGAATGGCAAGCAGAAAGAGGATCACACCTAGGCCGATCACCGCTGGCAGAGCGATGAACGTGATCAACGACCGGTAGGGGTTTTCTGTCTCCGCTGTGAAGTCCTGGACGACCAGGAAGACGAAGGCCATGACGCCGGCCACGACGGTTGCGGCACCGACTGCTGCGAGCGGGTGTCGGTGCAAGGAGATGACGGGGCGAGAGGCCTCGTCATCCGGCGGATCTACAGGGTTCCGATCGTCGATGATGTGTTCCTTCCCTCGTCCGTCATGAGGTGTTTCTGGGTCGACTCAATTTGCTTTGGCGAGCAACTCCCTACGTGTTCGCCTCCTAGCCTCTCCACAATTCAATAGTACGACTGATACCTACTGATTGTACTACGTCGCCTAGCAAGCCATTTACGGTAACCATGGAGCTATTTGATGCGGAGTTCGCCCCGGTAGCTCTCCTACCAACAGGAGAACGTGGCACCAATGTTTGACAACGCGAGAGATTCATATGCTGCATTGCGGACGAGTTCATCGACCATCCTGGGGGCGGGCTCTGGCTTTGCGTACCCGACGTACCTCTGAGAGCGCCAGGAGGCCAAGTATTGCCATCGTTCCAAGTGCGAGCCTGAGTTGGGTGCCAGGTTCAAGAGGCACGGAACTTCTCTCCGTGTCGAACTCGACATACCTGCTTGGCTGGATAGCCACGATGTACTCGTCACTTGATGGAGGAATGGTCGTCTTGGGCGCCGACAGTTCGGCGAGTGCATGCACGTACTCGGCAAGAACCACTACTTGGTCCTGGTTGAGCGCGGTGGTGAACCCTGGCATGTCTCCGATACCCAGCCGGATGATCTCCACGAGCTGGTCGTTGGCGAACGGCACGTTGATTGGCATTGCCGAGGCACCTTCACCAGGAGCACCGTGGCAGGCGGCGCAGCTCGCGGCATCGTCAGGGTTGTTGACGAACGTCTCGGTACAGCGCGGATGACGCGAGAGATCCTCAACAAGGTCTTGCCTGATCACTGGTCATTCCTGCTCAGGGAGGTGATCCTCTACTGCTTCATCATCCTGGGCGAAGGCGTCTTCGGCCCAGCCATAGGGGCGGGTACGGATTCTGAACAGATGTCAGACACGTGGTCCAAGCAGTGGTGTTCGCCGGCATCGGCAAGATGCCATCAATGCCGGGTGTCCTCACCGAGATACAGGTCTAGGAAGTCATCGACTATATCCGGCGGGTCCAGGGAATCGGCTGGCGAAGGCAGCAAGCAGGCGCCGGTCAGGGCGACGCGAACTCGTGTCCATCGAGAGTTCTGGCGGACAGGCTCCGGGCGAATCCACCCCCAAATGTTCTACTCCCCGTGATATGATTCGCGTCACGACTCCTACGATGTCGGGCGTGCTCGATGAGGGGGTGACGGTTGTGAAAATGGGTACATGGCTGGTCCTTTCTCTGCTTCTGTTCGGTGTCACAGCGTGTTCCGATGGCTCGGCCACCGCCAACTCCCTCGCGGCTACAGACAGTGACCTGGAAGGGGTCGAGTTCATCGTGCACCAGGTACCTGGGTGAGGATGCTGCCATGGGTGGGTCGGGTACCTGCAAGAACGTGGAGCCATCATCAATCTCTCCGATGATCCGCAGTTGGATGCTTTCAAAGCGGAGCACGGCGTCCCTGAAGGCGCCGAATCCTGCCACACTGCGCTGGTCGATGGATATGTTGTCGAAGGGCACGTTCCGGCCGAGGCGATCACAAAGCTTTTGAACGAGCGTCCCGACGCCGTTGGACTCGTCCTACCTGGAATGCCTGAGGATGCGCCTGGGATGGGGGGGGACCAGGAGACGTGGGACGCTCAACCGGTCCTGTTGATCCAGAACGACGGACAGATGGTGCCCTTCGACTTCTGATCACCGACTCTCGGCATCCCGAGACAGGCTCCCCTAGAACCGGCCGCGCCGGTCAAGGCGCAGTCGTCGTCGTACCAGGAGGCAGGACCGTCGTGGTCGACGAAACGGGCGCAGTCGTTGTCGTACCAGGAGGCAGGACCGTCGTGGTCGACGAAACGGGCGCAGTCGTCGTCGTACCAGGAGGCAGGACCGTCGTGGTCGACGAAACGTCGGCTTGGACGTCGTGGCAGTCGATGCACGAGGCCGGACGGGCGGCATGCTCCCCGGGTTTCGGGGCGTGGCAATCCGAGCAGGTGTTGAGGTCCGCGTGCTCGTTGTGCGAGGGAAAGTGGCACTGTGCGCAGGCTGCATCGCCCTGCGTGACGAGATCGCGGTATTCGTGGGCGCCCGGTGCCGTCGAACCTTGCTGGGGATCCGAAACCGCCATGCCGACGACGACCGTCAGCAAAAGAAAGAGGAGAGTGCCTCCGAAGACCATACCTGCCCTCGCCCAGCGTCGTGCTTCACCCCGCACAACTCGGCCTCGGGTCGAGTGACGCCCCGCAATGTCCGGCGTTTTGCAGAATCCGGTCTCCTAATGGCGGCGAACGGTGCAATGGACGAACCTCCCGCTCCAACGGTGTCTTGCAATGCGTATGACACCATGGTCACACGCCTTCGATGACGACCAGGGTCGAACGGCACGATTCAGGATGGCCACTTCCGCCTCGTTGAAGACACGATCCAAGGTGATGTCGACAAGACCCGGCCCAGCGTTGAGCTAGCGCTGGACCCACCCAGGTGGACCCACGATTCGCGGGCAGAGCCTTCTGAGGCCACGTCACAACGGTTGTCGGACAGCCGCAAGTGGGCATTGTGGCCCTACGGAAGTGTCGAGTTCTACTTCAGTATTTGAGAGTGAACACGAACCGTGGTGCAGGCAGCCTCTAGGCAGGTTGCGAGAGGTCGTATGGCCTCGGGGCAGAATCGAAGGATTCACACCGTGACACACATGGAAAGCCGATTGACGGAACCGGGGCGGCCGGTTCTTCAGGGCCCTGAGGAAACGGGATGACCGCAATTATCGGTGCGGGCGCCGTTCTTGCTGCGTTCCTCGGATGCCTGGTTCTGGCGGTCAGAGGACTCACCGGCCTCTACCGACCTCACACTGCGACACCAGGTCGGCTGCGGGCTCCGGTTCTTGTCATTTTGGCGGGTTCAGTCGTGTCCATGGGAGCACTGCAGGCTGCGCTCCTCGCTGACGATTTCTCGATTGCATATGTGGCCGATCACTCGGCATCCACGACGCCAACTCTCTTCAAGGTGGCATCGGCCTGGGGAGCACTTGCCGGAAGCATCGTCCTCTGGGGCTTGGTGCTGGCGTTGTTCATCTGGACTGTATGGCGCAGTTTTCGATCTCGTGATGAAGACAACCAACTGTGGGCAGGAGCACTCGGGGTCATGGGGATCGTCAGCCTCTTCTTCTTCGGGCTGATGCTGAGTGTCTCCAATCCGTTTCAGGTGTGCACCGCACCCGCCACAGTTGGTTGCCTGCAATCAACCGGAGCCGTGTGGACGCCGGCACAGGCCGCGCTGGAGGGTCTTGGCCCCAACCCGTTACTCCAGAACCATTTCTTGATGGCTCTCCATCCCCCACTTCTCTACGTGGGATATGTCGGACTCACGGTCCCATTTGCCTTTGCCATGGCGGCGCTCCTGATTGGCAAGGGTGGGGCAGCCTGGCTCGAGGCGTCGCGCTCGTGGACGCTCGTGGCCTGGAGCTTCCTCGGCCTGGGGATAGTGCTCGGCGGGCTCTGGTCATACGAAGTGCTCGGCTGGGGCGGCTATTGGGCATGGGATCCGGTGGAGAATGCATCGTTCATCCCCTGGCTCGTAGCAACCGCCTTCATCCACTCCTCCGTAGTCCAGAGAAGGAGAGGCATGCTGCAAGCATGGAACTTCGTTCTGGTGATCCTGGCTTTCGCAGCGACCATCCTGGGAACCTTCCTCACCCGCTCTGGCATCGTCAACTCGGTACACAGCTTCTCCCAATCAGCCATCGGTCCTGTGTTGCTCTGGTTCCTTGCCTTCGTCCTGGTGGTCTCGTTCAGCGTTTTCGCCGCCCGCATCAACGAGGTGTCGTCTTCGCCGCGGCTCGATTCCATGTTGAGCCGGGAGGGGTTCTTCCTTCTCAACAACCTCGCCCTGACCGTGTTCGCCTTCGTCGTAGTTCTGGGAACCCTATATCCCCTGTTTCTCGAGGCGGCCACGGGCGCCAAGGCAGGTGTCGGGGCCCCATTCTTCAATCGGTTTGCCATACCGATATCTCTGGCGCTGCTACTGACGATGGCATTCGGAACCATCGCTCCATGGAGGGCGGCGTCCCCTGCGCTGCTTTGGGAGCGGATCCGTGCTCCGATCGTCATCTCCCTGGCGGCGGGAGCACTTGCGGTTCTAATGCGCTATCGCGATGGATACCTCGTCCTCGGCGTTGTCGCAGGCGTCCTTGTGATCACAACCGCGGTGCACAGGCTGTTCGAGACCGCCCGTCGCCGATCTGTCAAGACCGACGAGAACATAGCCGTCGCTGCGGTCATGGTCCTTCGTGGCGATCGGCACTATTGGAGCGGACAGCTCTCTCACATCGGTGTAGCCATCCTCGCGCTCGGCATCGCGCTTTCCTCGAACCTGGTTGTCAGCGGGACCTTCACAGTGAGGCAGTTCGAGTCTGTGGCCTTCGCCAGCATGGAACTCACATACTTCGAGCCCGTGATCCGCCAAGAACCGAACAGAGAGATCCGTGGCGCGAGGATCGTGGTTTCTCGAGACGGGAAGATGGTCGGGGTACTCGAACCGGGGATCAACGACTACTTCATGCAAGACCAGACGATCGGCACGCCTGCGGTCGCGACTTCGTTCGGTGGCGACCTCTACTTGACCCTCGAACGGTTCGATACGGACAGTGTCATATTCAAGGCCATCTGGTTCCCATATGTCTGGCTCGTTTGGGCGGGAGGTTTGCTGATCGGACTGGCTCCGGCGTGGGCTTGGTTGGCACGCCGACCCTTCCGGGTCTTGAAACAAGTCGATGAGTCGGCAAGACAATGAAAAATCGGCTCTACCTCGTCTTGATCGGTGTGTTCTCGTTCATCGTCGTCATCGGCGTTTTCGCCGGTGATCCTTCCCCTCAGGACCGGGCTCAGGCCATAGGGTCGCGGATCATGTGTCCGGTCTGTCAGGGATCGGCGATTGCTGACTCACCGTCGGAGACGGCAAGGACGATGATGGCCAAGGTCGAGGAGCTGGTCACCGACGGGTGGACGGACGACCAAGTACTCGTCTACTTTCGCGATAGATACGGCGAGAACATCATCCTCGACCCTGTCTTCGGTGGCAAGACCCTGCTCGTCTGGCTACTTCCGTTCGCAGCATTCGGTGTGGGTGCGTGGATGATTGTGCGCCGCAAGCGGACGATGCCATCGATCGTCAAGGACCCATCATGAGCGAGAAGCGGGCCAGAGAACGTCTCGAATACAAGCGAAGACAAGTCGCTCGGGATATGGACGAGCTGGACGGTCAGGTTGAAGACGACCAGGTTGAGTCCGATACGGCAGAACGGCTTCGCTGGGTCTACGAAGAGGAACTGACCGACATCGACGAAGCTCTTTCGACCATCGTCGACCCTCCGGTGAGAGAGGTGGCGCATCCGGAGGACAGCCAGCCTGTGCGGGGGTTCTCGTTTGCCCAGGTGGCAAGGGCAGGTGCCATGCTCGCGGTATTGACCGGACTCATCATCTGGGCCGGCACAGGTTCGGGAACGGACCCATCTGGCAGCGAGGACTCTTCACCTCTGGCGACCGTGGAGGCGGGCGCGATCGACATTGGTTCGATGTCGGACGCGGAACTCGAGGACGCTCTCGCCAGTTTCCCCGAGTCCGCAGTGGTGCGTCTGGCTCTGGCCGACCGCCATCTTGCTCAGGGTGACCAACAAAGGGCTCTAGAACACTACCTGGTTGTCGTCACCGGAGAGGCATCGCCACAAGACAAGAGCCGGGCTCTTGCGAGAGTTGGCTACCTGTCATACGCCACGGGCCAGCATAAGTCGGCGAGGGAAACTCTGCTGGAGAGCCTCTATCTGGACGAGGACAACACCGAGGCAATGCTCTACCTGGGATATGTCCTCTTGAACGGTTTTGGGGATGAGGCTGCAGCCATCCCCTACTTCGAGAGAGTCATAGCTGATCCGTCCATGCCTCCCGAGGTGGTGGAGGCGGTATCCGCTGTCGTGGCCAATGCTCGAGGAGGACAGGGATGATCAAGCGTTCATCTGATCTACAGCCAAGACGTGGCAGGCTTCGCACCTGGATCGCCATCGGCCTCATTGCCGGTGTGGTTGGGACAATGGTCATCGTATTCGCCGGCCGCTTCGGGATGGACGTGAGACTCGTTGCCTCTCCGTTGGTTGGCCGTCAGGCTCCTTCCCTCGAGTTCGACTATCTGGACCGACCCGGAACGCTCGACACCGACGACCTCAACGGTCAGGTGGTCGTCATGAACTTCTGGGCGTCATGGTGCCTTGCCTGTCGCGTCGAACATCCCATTCTGATGGCGGCCTCTGAGAAGTACGCCGACCAAGGGGTCCGATTCATAGGTGTGCAGCATCAAGACCTGGTCAACTCGGGAAAGGCCTTCCTCGATGAGCTCGGATGGGGCGTGAACTTCGACTATGTGATCGGAGACGGTTCAGGAGCCGCGATTGAGTACGGCATATACGGCATCCCTGAGACGTTCGTCATCGACGCCAACGGGACAATCACAATGAAGATCACCGGGCCAGTGACAACCAAGTCGCTCGGTACGGCCATTGAGGCCGCTCTCGTCGGGTAATCGAAACAGGCTGCGCCGGCCTCGTCGGAGAGGAACACGGCTACGATGAAGATTGACGAGTTCACTGGGCGACCGCGGCTGGTTTCAGTCGAGGAAAGTCCGGACTCCCAAGGGCATGGAGCTGGGTAACACCCAGGCGGGGCGACCCGACGGAAAGTGCCACAGAAACCAGACCGCCGATGGCCTTCGGGCACAGGCAAGGGTGAAACGGTGGTGTAAGAGACCACCAGCATCTCGGGTGACCGATGTGGCTGGTAAACCCCTCCAGGAGCAAGGCCAAACAGGGACATCGGCGGCCCGCCGATCAAGTCCCGGGTAGGCCGCACCGAGGTCGAGCGGCAACGCCGGCCCCAGATGGATGGTCGCTGCCTGTCGAGCATCGCTCGGCAGGTACAGAATCCGGCTTACAGGTGAACTCGTCGCGCCTGTCAGGAATGACTTTCGGGCCACCCTGGTTGCTTCTTGGAGCGACGATCGGAGCTCCGTTGGCTGCCAACACCACCAATACCGAAACAAGCGTCACTGCGATCCACAGCAGGGCTGTCCGCTACACCATCGGCTTTACCGCCCTTTGGTTGGGACTGGCGGTCTGGAGAGACGGCTTGACCTATCACCTGGCCCCGATCCTGATTCCGCTCATCCCGGCATTCGTCTTTCGGGGCGCAGGCACAGACGCACGTCTCCCAAGTGCGGCCATCCCGATCGCTTTGGGCGGGTCGATGGCCTTCGGAGGAAGCCTGGCGCTCTCCGCGCTCGATCGGATGAACGGGCCTTCTCTCCTTCCGTTTGGCGATGCCCTGGTCGAGTCTCTCATTTTCGCCGCCGTTGCTTTTCTGGCCGCCCTGATCGTCGGTCGCCATTGGTTGGGTGGGCGAGGATGACCCGGCCCGTCCTGGCCACCAGCCTGTCGGCCGGAATTATCTTGGAATGACCAGGCCGCGACCACGGTTGAACGTGTCAAGTAGTTGACAGATCGCGTCACCGACCGGCCGGAAGCGTGCATCGCCATCCCTGACGAAGGTCGGAGTTATGACGACAGATAACGAAACATTGCCCAGGCGCAACACCACGCTGATCAAGCTGGGACTGGCAGCGGGAACCCTTGGTCTGATCGGGCTTGTCGCCCTGATCGGCTTCGGCGGCTCCAGTGGACAATCTGCCACCAACGCAAGCGGTGATCCGGCTCCAGCAATTACGCTGAACTACATCGACGGTACTCAGAGCGCGCTGTCTGACTTGACGGGCACGCCGGTCATGCTGAATTTCTTTGCCGACTGGTGCCCGGCCTGCGTCGCCGAGATGCCTGATCTCGAGATAATCAACCAGGAATTTGGCAATAACCTGAGGATCATCGGCCTCGACCAGAGCACCAACGACGCTGGCATGCGAGAGCTCCTGGTCGACACGGGAATCACATACGACGTAGCTCTGGACCGCGACGGACAGATTTACGCGGCGTTCGGAGGGTTGAGCATGCCGACATCCGTGTTCCTGTACCCGGACGGCACAGTAGCGAGGGTTCACTCTGGGGTGACTTTCGAAAACCAGCTCCGCGACATACTGAACGAGCTCTTCTTCACGGGCTAGGCACACCACGATCGGGAGGCGGATCCAACCGTGACCACTACCAACAACAATCTTCTCGTAGCAGACCAACAACACCTCGCCTGGCTGGCGAGAAGCTTCGGACGTCCGGACTATCTGCCCTTGAGCAGGCGAGATCTGGATCTGCTGATGGACGCCAGCGAGGTCGTGAAGCGCTACCCAGGCACTCACCTCTTCAAAGAAGGAGAAACGGCCACTGCTGCGTTTTTGATCGAGGAAGGAAAGGTCGACCTTTATAGGGGAAAGGGAGGCCAGCGCAGGGTGGTGGCCAGGGTCGGTCCTGGGTCGGTCATCGGGGACATCGCCATGTTCGCGGACACACCATATATTTCGTCCGCCAAGGCAATCGGCCCTGTGGTGGCCCTGCGCTTCGAACGCGACCGTCTCATCCCCAGACTGGCCCAGCATCCGGCCATCTGCCTGAGATGGCTCGTTGCCGGACTGCGTCAATTGGAAGATACCCAGAGGCGAGTCATTCATCTCATGCACAAAACCGTCAAAGCCCAGGTGGCCGATCTCCTGTCAGAAGAGGTGGACGGCCAGCAGGAGGTCAGACTCTCGCAGGCATCGATGGCCACGCTCCTAGGAGCCAGCCGCCAATCGGTCAACGAGGCGCTTGGCGAGTTGAGATCGGTTGGGGCGATAGAGACCGGTTATCGCATCGTGCGAATCATCGATCGAGCGGCGTTGCTCAAAGCCGCTGCCAGCGACAGCCGGTGAGACCGATGACTAGTTGTCGTTCGGCCGACAAAGCCGGCCGATCGGCACACATCGGATCGTTTAACCAAGTGACATGATCAGTACAGCCGCTCTCGCCCTGGCCTACACAGCCGGATTGGTCGCCACGATCAATCCATGCGGATTCGCCATGCTGCCGGTCTACCTCGGGTTCTTCATGGAGGCGGACGATGGCGAGGCCACCGACCGCGCCGCATCCCTCGCACGTGCTCTCAAAGTGGGCACCGCGGTTTCAGCAGGCTTCATCGTAGTTTTCGGAGTCGCCGGTCTCCTTCTCAACATCGGCCTGCAGGCGGCAGTCTTCCGCACTGTGCTGCCATGGCTGGCCATGGCCATCGGGGTCGGTGTCCTGGTTCTCGGGGTCGCGATGCTGCGCGGCTACTCGATGAACGTGAGGCTGCCAGGTGTTCGTGGAGGCAAGAAGGAGCGCACCCTTCGATCAATGTTCGGTTTTGGCATTACATACGCCATCGCATCTCTGTCCTGCACCCTTCCAGTGTTCCTCTCTCTGGTCACCGCCAATTTTGCCCAGCAGTCCGTGACGGCCGGCACACTGACGTTCATCGTGTATGGCCTTGGCATGGCCACGGTGCTGCTCTACCTCAGCGTCGCAATGGCATTCGGACGCGACTCGATCATCAAGCGGATGCGGAGCGCAGCCCGGCACCTGAACACCGTATCCGGAGTGATCCTTATCACGGCCGGCCTGTTCATCATCTGGTACTGGTCGACGATCCTCATCCAGGGAGCGGTGGTAGCGGGCCAATCCGGCGTCGTGCGGTGGGTAGATCGCACTTCGGCCGGCCTCACCAACTATGTCGGCGACAACCGCAGGCTGGTCATCGCAGTCACCATCGGAACCATCGGGGCGACGGTTCTCTACATCATCGCCAAGACGACGCTTGGCCAGCAGAGCGATCCAGATCGTGACGCGGTCGCGCCTCGTCAAGGCCGCTGAAGGCCACGGCAGCGCCCCTTCCAACCGGATACGCACGTCGCCGAGACCACGGTTAGCCTCGGCTCATGTGTGGACGTTATGTCATCTCGTCCGATCCGGCGGCATTCGCGGAATACTTTGGAGTCGAGGAGATCAAAACCGAAGAACTCGCGCCCAGCTACAACGTGGCACCCACCGACCAGGTGTACGGAATCGCGCAACACGGCGGCGAGAGACAGCTCGGCAGTTTCCGCTGGGGTTTGATTCCCCATTGGTCCAAAAATCGTAAGGGTCCTCTGAACATCAACGCCCGGGCAGAATCCGTCGCCAGCAAGCCCACATTTCGCGACTCGTTCCGCATGAGGCGTTGCATCCTTCCGGCAGACGGGTTTTTCGAGTGGGAACCAAAGGAGCGACACATGCCTCCCCACTACGTCACGATGAGCCAGGGCCGGCCGATGGGGTTTGCGGGAGTGTGGGCATCTTGGAAGGATCCCGAGACCGACTCGTGGCTGCGGAGCTGTGCCATCATCACCACCACTGCCAATCCCGTCCTCGCACCGATCCACACCCGCATGCCTGTCATCCTTCTGCCTGACAGGTGGGATCAATGGTTGGAGCGAGACAACCACGACACTGCTTCACTGGAAAAGTTGTTGATCCCGATTCCGAAGGATCAGGTCGCGGAACACACAGTTTCCACCCTGGTAAACCGGGTAGCGAACAACTTGCCGGAAAACATCCTCCCGCTCGGAGACCGGCCTTCCTGATCAGGCAAGACCGAGCCGTTTCCGGTACCCGGTCATTCCGGTATCCTCGCCAGCCGATGGCACGCATACTCCTCATCCGACATGCTCCGACACCAGAGACCGGCTCGAGGCTCACCGGCAGGCAGAGCGGTGTCTCACTCGGCTCCAAGGGCGAGGCCGTCGCCGTACGAACTGCCGAACTCCTCACGAAGGTCAGATTCGCGGCTGTATACACATCCCCAATCGAACGGACCCTGGAGACGGCCGAGATAATCGCGAATCAGCACGGGTTGGCGCCGACAATCGAAAAGGGCGTCATCGAGATCGATTTCGGTCGGTGGGCTGGTCGGACGTTGAAATCGCTGCGCCAAACCCGCCTCTGGACCGAAGTGCAGTCGGTCCCGTCAAGGGTCACGTTTCCTGGCGGGGAATCGTTCACCGACGCCCAGTATCGGGCGGTGGCTGCGGTCGCTCGCATCGGCGAGCAGACCGGAAAGGGAACGGCCGCGATCGTCAGTCACTCTGACGTGATCAAGCTCGTGATCAGCCACTACCTTGGGCAGCCGCTCGACCTCTTTCAACGATTGTCGATTTCACCCGCATCAATCACCATCCTCCACCTCCCGACCAAGGGGCAACCGATGATCAGCGCCATGAACTCGTTCTCCGAAGTGTGCAAATGACCGACCTGGGTCCAGCAGAGAGGTTCATGGCAGGTGCCATCGGAGAACCGGGCGCGAGGACCTTCTACATCTACATCGAATGCGCAGGTCAGCCGAGCTGGTTTCTGCTCGAAAAGGGACAGGTCGAGGCTCTCGCCAGACAAAGCCTCGAAACAATCGAACGAGCGGGCCTTGCCGTGGACGAGGCAGCAGTCAAACATCTTGTCGAGGGCCCAACAGAATTGCCTTGGCCGACCGATCCTGATGCCGTTGCGTTCCGGGTTGGGGCAATGGCGCTGCGTATGGACGAAGGGGGCTCCTTGATCGTGGTCATCCTCCAGGACTCCGAAGCTGAGGACGAGTTGGATCAGACCACTTTTCAGGTTGCCCCTGAACAATTGAGGGCCATGTCGATCCAGGCCCTCGATGAGGTTCATGCCGGCAGACCGATCTGCCCAAAATGCCGGCTGCCAGAGGATCCAGAAGGTCACCGCTGCCCATCGTCCAACGGGCATCACCCCGCAAGATGAACGAGTGGCGGGTCGCCGAGGTGGTTGGCCAGCTCCAAGGGGCTTCGAACGCCACCCTGCTCGGTCGGCTCGCCGACGGCACGCTCGTCGTATACAAACCGAGTAGAGGCGAACAGCCATTGTGGGATTTCGAGTTCGGCACGCTGGCCGTTCGGGAGGCTCTCACCTACGAGGTTTCCGAAGCACTCGGCTTCGGGCTGGTCCCTGAAACTGTGCTCGGGGACGGGCCATTCGGGACAGGCTCAATTCAGCGGTTCATCGAAGAGGATCCCGAGTTCAATCCGGCCCCACTGATCAACGAGGCGGACCCCAGCCTATGGCCCGTCGCGGTACTCGACCTCCTCATCAACAATGCCGACCGCAAAGCGGGCCATCTGATCGCAGGCGCGCATGATGGTCGCCTCTGGTGCATCGACCACGGCGTCAGCCTCCATGAAGACCCCAAGCTCAGGACGGTGCTGTGGAACTTCTCAGGCGAAGCACTGCCGGACGAGATGGTCTCGGCGGTGGAGGGGTTTGGGGAGGCGCTCGATACAGGATTGCGTGAGCGCGTTGCGGACCTGCTGAGCGACCGCGAGGCCGCCGCCCTGCTCACCAGGACAAAGGCTCTCCTCGCGACGCCGCTACATCCAGATCCTCCTGCCGACCGGCCCGCGCTTCCATGGCCAGTCTGGTGACGGTGAGGGGGAACTGGCATCGGAACAGGCAGGCGTTCTTGACAGATGGTGGCGGCCTGCCTTGACTAGCGGCCGGTTGGACGGGGGTTTTGTTTGCCGGAATGGGCAGCTGCAAAGTGGATGAGTGATCGTCGTGTTTGGGGCGGCGTCGCCGCCGTCGTTCTCGTCGGCGTCGTCGGCTTGGCCGTTTTCGGCGGTTCGAACGGAGACGAGACCGACACGACGCTGATCGAAGACCCCCTGGCCTCGACCACAACGGTATTCGACACTTCGATTCCCAAGCAGGCGACCACCAGGGCGAGCGTTGTGGCCGACCAGACCTCCCGCACCACTACAGCCATTGCGACATCTTCCACGACTGCGGCTTCACAGGCGGAAACTTCGACCTCCACAACTGCGCCTGCGGTCACCGATTCGTCCGCGCCAACCTCCATCGTATCCACGGATGGGTCCGTACCGTGATCGCAGATCTGCGGAAGACTCCGCTGGTGGAGTAGACGTTGTAGACATACTCTCGGAGACGCTGTAGACTCTGCTCATGGTCGTCTCCTTGTCACAAGCCCTGCGAATCCTCCAAACCCGAGCGGCGGGTGACATGGCCCTGGCCGAAACGGTTCTCTATCTGGCAGAGGATGCCGAGTCCGTGCAAGATCCGTTCGAACAGGTCACCGATCCGGTCAGCTCTGCGGCTCGCCAGATCAACGAGAGACGCCTGGCGGGGCGAAGTCATCGTCAATTGGCCCGCACCATCGATACTGCCGGCGTGGTTGAGCTGCTCAACTCGATCAACAGCCGCAAGGGCGTGGATCGCAGACGACGCCGAGGTCAACTGATCGGATGGCGAAACGGACGCCAAACCATGCATCCAACCTGGCAATTCGACGAAAGCGCCGGCAATACGTGGCCCGGCCTCGACAGGGTCGTCGACGCCTTGTCTGACGCAGCCGCCAGCCCGCAGGCCGCGGACGCATTGATGACCGCGTGGCGCAGCGATCTAGGGGGAAGAAACCTCGCCGATCTACTGGCCGCCGGAAAGATCGACACACTCATCCGCCTCATCGGCGAGTCCCAGGATCAGTCCTGAGCAGACACCCCACGGATCGCCCACCCGGCCTCCGGCTCCGGCCCATTCCGTGGCCGGCCTGGCGGATCGAAGCCAAGGCCCCTCCAGATTGGGACTGGAATCCGTTCTCGGCCGCCCGCAACCGCTTCGACCCGCCCAGCGGTCGGTTCCGGATTCGATATGCGGCAAGTCTGCCCGTCGTGGCCGCCCGTGAGCGGTTCGTCGACCGGCGCATCAGCGAACAGCACGGAGATTTGTGGCTCATCCGCCTCGACGGGTTACCCAGCGGTCTACACCTCACTCACCAGCCGAACCTCGACGCGCTTGGCATTGACGACCGCGTGAGTACCGGCCGCATCGACGTGGACCGCGTGGACGATCCTGATCCGCTGCTCGACGCCGCCGGGCTGTTGATGGATTCGATCTTCGATTGGTGGGAGGGTGAACCACCCCCAATCGTGTACCGGTCGAGAATGTCACCTGACCATCGCAACATCGCTTTCGGCGAGTTCAATGCCTTCACCGTCGGCGTGGCCAGGCCGCTGCGGGAGGCGATCGCCCTCCACACTCACCTGGTGCTACACGCGGGATTCACCGTACCCTCCCGTTGGTTCGGTTGAATTCAGTCTCGTTCAACGCCGGCGCATATAGTCGCGGACCACCATTTCGCCGATGTCTGATGAGGCTTGAACAGCAAAAACTCTCCCCTTGACGACTCTGGCCAGCTTGTCGACGAAATCCGACAGACTGGGATTCTGTTCGAGCATGAAGATGTTCATGGTCACTCCGGATCTGGCAAGGCGCAAGGCTTCCCTGAGAGTCTTCTCGATCGTTTCCCAGGCCGGTGGCCATTGAAAGAACACCTGGTCGCCGACCAGATGGGCAGTCGGCTCGCCATCGGTCACCAGGAGCACCTGCTTGGTAGCATCCCGATGTTTCGCCAGCATCCGGCCGGCCAGGTTGAAGGCGTGCTCCATGTTTGTCCCGTAGACGGGTTCCCAGTCGATCTCTCCAAGGGCGGCGGGAGTCATGGGTCTGGCGTAGTCACTGAATCCGACGATTTCGAGTTTGTCTTCCGGGTACTGCATCGAAATCAGCGAGTGAAGAGCCAGGGCCATCCTCTTGGCCGGCAGCCAGTGACCTCGCAATGGCATCGATCGGCTCATGTCGAGGAGTAGGACGGTCGCCACCGAAGTGCGTTGTTCTGCCTCGGCGATCTCGAAGTCCTCTGGCTTGAGTTTCACACGACCTTGTGTACGGCCCTCACGCAGTACCGCGTTGTGTACGGTCCGGCGCAGGTCGAGTCTGAACGCATCTCCGTGCCTCCACGCCCTGGTCGATCCTGTCAGGTCTCCATCTCCCCCACCGACGAACACGTCATGGGATCCGGGCTGGTCATGGGTGAGGTCTTCAAAAACCCTCGAAAGGGCTCGCTCACCGAGCTTGCGCACTCCGCGCGGTGTGAGCTCCACCTTGCCGCCTGAGCGCGAGATCACACCTGCCTCCTGAAGGGCCCTTTCGATCTGGCGCAGCTTGTCGAGGTCTCTGGCGACGTCCTCGCCGAGAAGCCGACCGATCAGATCTGGGTCGATGTCTTCGATCGAAGCTCCTGGATAGTCTTGTTTGAGCAGGCGATCCAGCTCATCCATATCCGAGGCCTGCTCGATGGCTGCCAGGCTCTGCGCCAGCCCTGACCCTTCACCCCGAGCCTCAGACGGCACATCCCAAGCCTGACCTGGAGCCAACGCCCGAAGGGATCGCCCAAGCTGGTCCATTTGGAACTGCAGATCCAAGTCATCGAGGACAGCCGAGGACATGGCCGCTAGCTCCCGCTGCTGGTTTGGAGGAAGCGATGCCACGAAACGACTGAACGCAGCCGCCCTCGTCGCAAGGACCTCCAGGAGCTCCTCGATGTTCTGCGGATTCTCGGGGAAGAATTCGCCGTGCTTGTCAATGAAGTCTTCGAAGGCTTCTGGCGATGGACCTATCCCGGCCCGGTACTCGTCCAACATCACGTTCAGGTCGGCCAGCATGTCCTTGACTTTGAACAGATCCTCTTGAGTAACCGAGCCAAGCGCCTCCGAGATGTTGGCGAACTGCTGCTCGAGCATCTGGGCCCTCAGCTCGTCAACCAGCTCCCTGAAATCCTGGCCGGCGGGCCGCGAGGCAAAATCATATTGGCCGAGCTCGGCGATCTGGCGGGCGACACCGGCGGGGAGCGCGTCGAGGGCTACCTCCTTGAACCGGGCGGCCTCGCCATCGTCCAATGACAGTTCCAACCGTTCCATCTCGACGATGTGGTCCAAACGCTCGCGAATGTCGGAAAGAATGTCTTCTCCCTTCGGCTGGGCCCGCCCGGCCTCGCGCAGGTGGTCCAGCCGGTCTCGCATGGATCGGAGCCCGCCGAATCGGCTCTGCACGCCCTCGTCGAGGAGCCTGCGAATAGACCCTTGCGCTCCCCACCCCGCCAGGAGATCTTCGGAGAATTCCGCGACAATCTCGTCGATCGGGATGTCGCTCGACCACGGGTTCTGAGTGCCGTCCCACTCCGAGTAGTTGTGTCTACTCATCAGAGCCCGTACACGGTGGCTTCGGTCGAACCAGTTTTGTTGAGTCGACGGGTCAGATGTAGCCCTTCAAGCACGAACTCGAGCGCCGAGGCGGCGTGAGCGGGCGACTCTTGGGCCAGGTCCAGCCTGAGCGCCAGACTGTTGAAATCCGGCAGATCAATCTGGCCGAGCAGGTCGGTCGGCGCTACCAGGTCGCCGGTCTCAACGGTCGCGCCCGATTCGAACATGTCGATGACCGGGGCAAAGTCGAATCCGGCCAGATGGTCGCGGAACGTCACGACCACCGCGGCGCCGAGAAGACGCCTGAGGATCTCGATCTCGCGTCCTTCTTCAAACACTTCGAATTCGACGCGTCCCATTGACGATTGCGTGACGGCAGCCAGGTCGCTGATCCTTGGAACAGCAGGTCCCTGGCCGGTCCTCAGCACCCTTCGCACGGCAGAGGCGACCACCGATTCCAGGTTGGCGATCGAAAAACGCACAGAGACGCCCGAGCGCTGGTTTATGTGGTCTGACGCCCGCACCGCGTGCGTGAATTGGGCGATGATCTCTTGCATGAACTCTGGGACGTCGACGTCGACGAGGTCGACCGGGCTCGAGGCCTCCATTTCCATGATCTCGATCTCGTCGCCGACCGAAGCTGGATAATGGGTCCTGACCTCGGAACCGAACCGATCCTTGAGGGGTGTGATGATCCGACCACGGTTGGTGTAGTCCTCTGGGTTGGCCGACGCAATCATGAACATATCCAATGGCAGCTGGATCGTATAGCCCCGGATCTGAATATCACGTTCCTCGAGCACGTTGAGCAGCGACACCTGGATACGGGTGGGCAGGTCCGGCAGCTCGTTGATGCTGAAAATGCCACGGTTCGTCCTTGGAACCAGTCCGAAGTGAATTGTCTCCTCATCGGACAGATACCTCCCCTCTGCCACTTTGATCGGGTCGACGTCTCCGATGAGATCCGCCACGGCCGTATCTGGCGTCGCCAGTTTTTCGGCGTAACGGGCCTCTCGATGTACCCACGAAATCGGGGCGGCCTGGCCGAGTTCTTCGACCAGATTCTTGCCGCCAACCGAAATCGGCGCGAAGGGGTGATCGTTGACCTCCGAACCGGCCAGGATCGGCATCCATTCGTCGAGAAGGTCGACCAACCGTCTGATCAGACGGGTCTTGGCCTGGCCCCGCTCACCCAGCAGTATGACATCGTGGCCGGCCAGAATGGCCCGTTCGAGGGCTGGGATGACCGTATCATCGAAGCCTACGATCCCAGGGAAGATCTGTGCGCCTGAACGAAGGCGGGAGGCCAAATTTTCTCGCAGCTCGTCCTTGACCGATCGAGATGCCCACCCAGATTCCCTCAGCTCACCGACCGTCGAGGGACGTTGCGCACCAGACCATGCGAGATTCATGGGCAGACCATAGGGCCATCGGACTGCAATCGGGTCGGCCATCGCACAGCCTCTGACGCCTCTAAGGTGCGAGGACCAACCTTCGTCTGTCAGGACTGTCACCATGACTCAGTTTGCCTATTTCTGCGGCCACGAACAATGGCACCCGGAAGAACTCGTTCGCCACGCGCAGCTCGCCGAGGCCGCAGGATTCGACATGCTGGTCGTATCCGAACACTTCCATCCGTGGGTAGACGACGTATCGGCAGCCGGATTCGCGTTCTCGACCATCGGCGCGATGGCCCAGGCAACCGAGCGAGTCTCGTTCGCCACTGGTGTGACCACTCCGCTCTGGCGGTTTCATCCTGCGGTGATTGCCCAGGCTTCGGCCACACTCGATCGTCTCAGCGGGGGCCGGTTCAATCTTGGTGTTGGAACGGGAGAAAATATCAACGAGGGCCCTCTCGGGTTCAGCTTCCCTGCCTATGCCGAACGGGCGGCTCGGATGACGGAGGCCCTCGAGATCATGCGCGCGCTTCTCGACGGCGAAAAACTCACCTACGACGGCGACCACTACACGACCGACCGAGCAAAGCTGTACTCGCCCCCTGTAGGGCCCGTCCCGATCTACCTCGCGGCCGGTGGACCGAAATCCGCCGCCCTGGCTGCTCGCAAGGCCGAGGGAATCGTCACATCGGTGAAGGATCCAGCCGTCACATCGGAACGAGTGGTCGAACCGGCCAAGGCGGCCGCGGCCGACGCCGGACGACCTGCCCCGAAAATCCTGGCGACACGTTGGTCGATCATGGCGAACAACGATGAGGAGGCTTGGGAGGTCCTGATGCCATGGCGGGGACTCCGGGCTCCAGGCCGCCTCGAGGCCGTCGATCCGAAGACCTTGCGAGAAAGGGCTGACGAACTACCTCGATCCGAGATCCTCGATCGATATTCGAAGGTAACCAATGCGGACGAGATCGTTGCCACCTATCGACCGCTCGTCGAGGAACTCGATGCGGATATCGTGACCTTCCAGATGGCGTCGCTCGATCAGGAAGCCCTGATTGAGCTGCTCGGGGCAGAGGTTCTGCCCCAGATGCGCCAGATCGCAGCGGACAGGAGCTCACACCACTAGCGATTCTCGAGTTCTTGCAGAGCATCGATGGCGACCTCCGGCAGGCGGTCCTCGCCCAACTGACGAGCCACGGCGAACGATGCCCGATTGTCGGCGACTTCATTGAACACAGCCGATCTGGCTTCTCCTTCTGGCAAGGATTCGGTCCAGTCCCACAAGTTCGGGGCCAGCACTCCCCCGAAAGTCGCCAATAGGTCGACCTTCCATCCCTCGGCGGTAGAGCGGATCACCCACGGCGAGACCCGTCCGCTTGCCCCGATGGTGGTTTCGACCAGGACGAATTCGCCATCGTCACCAAGAGGTTTCGGTTCGCCCACCTCGAGACGGCCGATCGACTGACCAGACAGGTCGGCGACCGACGCGGAGAAGGCGCCCCAGAACGAAACCAGAACATCGCCTGGGACGCCGCCCTGGACCATTTCGGCTACTCGTTCCGGCCGGGTCCCGTCGACAAATGTCAGCAGCGCGAGCTGATCGTCGTCCACGTACCGCCCGGTCCCGGCGAAATCACCAGCCTCGAGGGCGTCGACCAGCGCCTGGAGCACGCCGGCCGGTTCGAGCGGATCGGCCACGTTCGTCGAGACAGCGGGTTCGTTCGCCGGCGTCGATCCGCAGGCAGCAATCAGGATGGCCGCGCCCAGAAATGTCGCCATCATCGTCGAACGACCGGAGGTCCTCACTCGACTGGCTCCTCGATGACGATCCGCCCCTCGGTGTACAGGCGTCTACGCGCCGAGGGCCGGGAAAGGCCGGCTCCTACCCACATCGAGAGGAGGTAGACGAAACCGGCAACCTCCTGAACGATGGTGAGGGGACTAGAGAAGATCCGACCCAGAAACCCGCCCCAATAGTTGCCGACGAATCGTGAGAACTCTGTCCCGAACAGTGGCCAGAACAAGGTTTCTGGCATGGCCCACATGCCATCCAACAACAAGTGAAATAGGACTCCAACGGATAGGGTGATGATCTTGTGGCGAGCGGTGGTTCCCCTCGAAGTCGCCAGCATCCCGACGGTCATCAACGCAACAGCGAAGCCGAGGCTGTGAGCGAAGACGCGGGCGGTGCCGAAAGTACCTGGAAACAAGATGAGACCGATCGGTTTATCGATCAGATCAGAAAGCAGGCCGCCGAGGGCGACAAATCGAAGGTCGGCGTCGGGATCGCGAAAGATCCAGCGGAACAAGAAGACCGACCCGGCGACATGCCAGAGGATCATGGGACGAGGATGGCTCCGCAATGTACGCAGCGAGGTGGCTTGCCTTGGAGCGCTTCATGATGCTCGGCGGCCGACAGTTCGAGGTGGCAGGCTCCACACGTGCTGTGCTCCAGTGCCCCGACCACCACCCCACCCCTGCGATTCCGCAGGTCCGTGTACAAGTCGAGCAGATCTGAGGCGATCAGAGGAATGATCTCGGCCTTTCTGACCTCTTTGCGGGCGATCATGGCGTCGATCGACTTCCAGGCGTCAGCGATCATTTCTTCGAGGTGGCGCTCTTCGTCAGCCGCAGCATCAAGGGCTTTGCCAGCGGAGGAGAGCTGGATCTCGGCAGTCTCGCTGATGTCGAGCAATTCGAGCACCCGATCTTCCATGTTCGACTTGGAGATACGAAGTGATGCGACGTCTAGACGCATGTTCTCGGTTTCCTTGGCATTCATACCGCCGGCAAACAGGCGGCGCTCCTGCAGGTTCAGCTTGACCTCGGCAATCTCCAGCTCGCCTGAGAGCTTGTCTGCGTCAAGCGAAACGGCCTTGCTGTGATCCTCAGCGGCCTTTGCGGAGGCCTGTTTTGCGACAGCTTCGGCGTGGGCCGTCTTGTATTTCTCGAGTGCCGGAAGGTTCTGTCGATCGTCGAGGAGCTTGTCGATCGCCGAGTCGACCTCCTGAAGGTCGAGCAGGTCGGCGAGACTCCGCAACTCTTCCATCAACCGGTCTCCCAAGGACTGTCGTCGATTCCCGTAAGGTCGACCGCGCCACCGACGACCGACTCGACGAAAGAGTACAACGCTTTTACACCTGGCCGTTCGGTCGGCGCATGGCCAGGATCGATGACTGCCATTCCCAGCTCGTTGGCTTCTCGAGCCCGGTGATGGGAGACATCGCCAGTGACGAGCACGTCGGCTCCCGAGGATACCGCGTCGTCGATGAAGTCTGCTCCCGAACCTGGCACCACGGCCACCCTGGCGATCGGCCCGCAGAGATCTCCGGCGAGCCTTGCTCTCGAACCGAGCACCCTCTCGACGACGTTTGCCAGGGCGCGCAGCGACAGTGTCGAGACCGACCCAACCCTGCCGATCTTCGCCTCATTCCCGGCGGCACCCGAGATGTCGAACTCAGAACGCTGATGCGGGTGGGCCACTTCGATTGTGCCAAATGCGCTGAGATCAACCAACCCAAGCGATGAGGCCAGCGAATCCGCTGTTCCGCCTTCTGCGGCATCGAAGTTGGTGTGCATGGTGAGTACTGCAACGCCCGCCTCGGCCAGCCGCAGAGCCCGCCCGGCCGCGTTCGGTCCGGCCGTCAACGACTCGAGCGGTCGAAAGATCAAGGGATGGTAGGTCACCACCAGACCTGGCCCGATCGCCAGGATCTTCTCCAATACGATTTCGGTGATTTCGTGACACACCACTACGCTGCGTGGTTCTCTGTTCGGGTTACCGAGCTGTAGGCCTACCGGGTCCCAGTCGGCAGCCGTTCCAAATGGGGCGATTCGATCAAGGGCGTCGATTACTTCGGCGATCGAACGTGGCATTAGGCGGACGATGGTACTCAGCCAAGTCTGAGTACGGCACGGTGGGTAGGCGTCTTGGGCGGATGCTCGTGTCGAGTGAAGAAAAAATCGAGGATCCGATAAACCTCGCCTACACGTTGAGGCGAGACTTCATTGGACCCCGAAGAAATCACCGCCATGTGAGGGCAGCACGTCGGCGACGAGGAGGATTGCTGGCGATGAAAGCCCCTGGCGGACGAGTATCCGTTTTTTCAATGCTGTTCGTGATGATTGGCGCAGTGCTGGCAACGGTCGGTCCGACTGCCCAACCTGCGTTGGCGGCCTCCGATGTCGAACAATGTTTCATCGACAGCATCAACGAGGCTAGGGCTGCCGAGGGAATCGCCGCTCTTGAATGGGTCGAGGACCTCGTCGACTACACCAGGGATCACTCGGCCGACATGGCGGCGAGCGGCGGACTGTTTCACTCGACTTCGGCCGAGTTGTCAGCAGTGTTGCCATCCGGTTGGACGTCGTGGGCCGAAAATATCGGCTGGCAGTCCAACCCGTCGCTGCCAGACTGCTCGACGATGTTCGATTCGTTCATGAACTCGACGGGACATCGGGACAATCTCATGAACCCGGCGTTTCAATTCGCCACCACCGGCGTCTACGTAGATGGGGCGGGCCAGCTTTGGACAACCCACGTCTTCTTTTCCAACCCGGACTATTCACCGACCTTCGAAGGAACCTTCGCAGACGATGACGGCTCTCCGTTTCAGGCGGACATCGAGAAGATCGCTGCTGCCGGTATCACCGGTGGATGTACGCCAGACCGGTTTTGCCCGAACCAATCCGTGACCAGAGCTCAGATGGCCGCGTTCTTGAACCGAGCCCTGAACCTTCCAGCCGCAGAAGATTTCGGGTTCGTCGACGTCGCCGGCATGTTCTCGGACGACATCAACCGGGTCGCGGCAGCAGGAATAACCACTGGCTGTAGCGCAGACCGATATTGCCCTTCCGACCTCATAACCCGAGCCCAGATGGCCGCATTCATGACGAGGGCTCTCGACTTGCCTCCCTCACCTCCTGCCGGTTTCAGCGACACGGTCGGACACACGTTTGCCGATGAGATTGATCGACTTTCGGCTGCAGGAGTGACTCTGGGTTGCGGTGGAGACCAATTCTGCCCGAATGAACCCGTGACCAGAGGCCAGATGGCGGCGTTCCTCGTGCGAGGGCTAGATCTCTAGAGTCGCCCGCGAGCCAGGCACGCCCCCACTCTGGCCTGTTGATTCGCCCGCCTCCAGGATCGGATGCCACTTCGCCTTTGTGAACCGCACCCGCCAGGCAACCCCCAACAGCAGGGCCATCACTCCACCCGTCAACCAAGCAGAGCCGACCGTCGCATAAAGAGCCGGAGCCGCGACAGCTCCCATACCCGCCGCCAAGAGTCCGATGGCCTGGATCAGACCTTGCGCTTCGGCGAGCTGACCTGGCGGGCTCACCCTCGCCATCGAAACCTCTGCCGGCGTATTGATGAAAGGAAACACCAACGCCTGGAGGATCGCCACGACGATGAGAAGGCTCAGGCTCCCGGCCGCTCCCAAGGCCCCTATCAAAGGAGCCTCCACGACCAGGGCGATCATGGCGATCATGAGCGGATTTCGGCGATCGGCCAACCTGCCGGCGAGCGGAGTGAGCATGATGGTCGGCACCACCAGGGCAAGGAAACTGACGCCGATGAACGACACGCTGCCACCGAGATCGGAAACGTAGCGGGCCCAGATCGAATCCAGGATCCCGATCACCAGCCACTGGGATGCTCCGAGCATCACTGCGGCCCCGACGACCGGGTTGACGACCAGCACCCTTAGCGGGAGCCGCTGCACAACCGAAGGCGCCACCGCCACCTTGAGCCGGACGAGGAACAAGAGCGTGACGGCGGTCAGAACTGCCGGCACGATGAACGGCGCGTCCGGTCCAAAACTCTCGGATAGGAAGGCACCGGCGGGTGGACCGATGAC
>QIDH01000055.1 GCA_003229305.1 Acidimicrobiia bacterium
GACATTCGAGCCGAGTGGCCCGTTGGCGGGCTACGACGATTGGAAATCGGAGGCCAGTGACGTGGACATCGCTGAAGGATTGACAATCAGGGTCGCTGGTTGACGATGTCATCGAGTCGAAACGCGCCGCCGGACGAACGAAGGACCAGCAAGCCCTTCCATACCTCGAGTCGCTGCGCGACGAAATCGGCCGCGAGGATTGATCAGAACGCCGCAACCTATCGAGGAAGGCGGCACGTCACATTCTTCGTCAGTCGTTTTCGAGGATGTGTTGCGAGATTCCGAAGACGCCTGCGATGTAGTGCTCGATTGGGGGTTCGTTGGGGCCGGATGGCAACGACCCATCCACCGCGAGTGAGGCGAGGCCGTGGGCAAGCGACCAGAAGTAGACCGTCATGTTCCTGGTGTCGATTTTCGTATAACCACCAACGGAGATCAGATCGTCGACAACGCTGATCAATACGGCCAGCGCTCCGTCTGCCCGATTGTTGAGTTCTTCGAATGAGGGCTTGTGAATGCCGGAGCGGAACATCACATCGAAGAATGGAGTGCGGCTGATCGCGAAACGGACGTAGGCCGCTCCGACGGCAGCGAGACGGTTGTACACCGCGGCGTCTGGATCGGCGTCGCGGGCCGCGGCCATCTCGCCGGCCAGGATATCGAAGCCTCGCTCCGCAAAGGCGGCGAGCATGCCTTCCTTGTCTCCGAAATGATGGGCGGGCGCCGAGTGAGACACGCCGGCCCGGCGAGCCGCCTCCCGCAAGCTCACATTGGCTACGCCGTTCTCTTCGACGATGTCGCCAACCGCCGCCAGGAGCGCGTTGCGGAGGTCGCCGTGGTGGTAGGTCGGTGAATCTTGCAACTCTGTCGTCCCCTTTCGTCGAATCTCATCTTGACGCTGTCCAAAGTTTCGTGCTAGAACTTGTCATCGTCTAGTTTACACTGTCAAGATCGAATTGGAAGGCGGAACCTTTTGTTGGATACAGAGTCCAGGAGTGAGGACAGGTTCGAGTGGATCGCAGGCCACTCTCGCATCGTGATCGGATTGGCCATTCTCATTACGGCCATCTTGGCGGTGCCTTTCCTGACGATGGAACCGGAGACGACTGCGTCCCAGGAGCCGTCCGGGCCGGTCTTTGATGCCCGCGACTCCGTTGAGGATCGATTTGTCTCGTCCGTTTTCGACATCCCTGTCATCGTCGAGGCCAGGAACGGCAACGTGCTGACCCGTGATGTCCTCCTCGAGTTGCGAGACAACGCTGCTGCCCTCCGTAGCGATCCCGATCTCGGTCCAACCATCCTCTCCTACTACGACCCGACCACCCAATCCGATGTTGTCGGCGTGTTCACGATTGCCGATCTCGTCGACTCGCTGCTTCCCGCTGGTCTCGAAGGTGCAAGTGACGCCGAGTTGGTGGGCACGCTCAACACGATCATCGACCAGGTGGGGGCAGACGAACTCGGTCTCTCGGTGCAGACCCGCTTCGACGATGCCGCTCAGCGCTGGATTGCTCCCGCCCTCGTCACCCAAATTCTCGTGGACAACGAAACCCTCGGGTTCAAGGTCGTCGGCGTGACTCTCGGAAGCGATACGGACATTGAAGAGTATTCGCGCGACGTCGTGTCGCTCTTGGCCGGTGACGAGGAGACCATCGAGGCCTGGGGCGTCGCCATCGACGTCAACCTCACCTCCCAGGAACAAGGGGAGGAGGCAGGTCCGTTCATCGGATTCACGATCGTGGCGGTGCTCACCATCATCGGCATCGTCTTTCGCTCCTACTGGGTGCTCGCCGTGACCGGCGCATCCCTCGGCGCACTGATCGTGTGGCTGTTCGGGATCAGCAATCTGATCGGGCTCGAGGACGACCTGATCCTTTCGCTGATCGTTCCGATCTCGATGATCTCCTTCGGCGTCGATTTCGCGTTCCACTCTCTGGGTCGTTACCAGGAGGCGCGTCGGGCGGGACACATGCCGCGGCGCGCCTTCAGCGTCGGCATGGCCGCCGTCATCGGAGCCTTGGTTCTTGCCCTCGCCTCGGACACCGCGGCCTTTCTTTCCAACACGTCCAGCGGCATCGAATCGATCGTCCAGTTTGGGATCGCAACCAGCATCGCGCTTGTTGCGGCTTTCCTCCTGCTCGGCATCGTCACGCCGCTGGCAATTGCGATGATCGACGAACGAATCGGCACGCCGCCCCCTTCCAGGGCACATACATTCAAGCTTCTGGCCTCACAAACCGGGGCGGGGGTAGCCGCGATGACCATGGTTCTGTTACTGGTGTTCCTGTCGCCGGCAGGCGGGGTGATCGCTCTTGGCCTTTACTTGGTGTTCGCCCTGATCCTGCCGGTCGCCCTTGCCAAGAAGCACCCCTCGGACTCTCCGATCGGTGCCGAGGACGTTGGGAGCGTGGCCAAAGCTCTCGGGAAGGTCACGGCCTGGGTCGCCGCAAGACGAATCGTGGTGCTTCCGATCGCCGGCGTATTGACCATCGGCGCGGCCTTTCTGGCAGTGCAGGTTCCGACCGAGTTCGACGTCGAGGACTTCTTTGCCGCAGACACCGATTTCGTCGTCGGACTTGATCGAGTTGAACAGCACCTCGGTGAACGGGGCGGGGAGCCGGCCACGATCTACATCGAGGCAGATGTCGCTGACCCGGTCGTAGTCGGACGGCTGTCCGAGTTCCGTTCCGATCTGGAAGGCCTGGAAACGTCCAGCCTCGCTCGTGATGCCGACGGGGTGACGCAAGTAGACGGGAGCGTCCTCGAAATCATCGAAGACTCCTGGGCTTCGCCGCTGACCATCGCTGCGGTGGTGGAGGCGACCGGCGTCGTGCTGACAGATACCGACGCGGATGGCATACCTGACGATCGTGACCAGCTCGCCGCCTTGTACGCCTTCACCCGCCAGGCAGGGATAGCCGCAGACGGAACCCGGTTCATTCAGACGCCTGATGATGTGAACCAGAATCTCTGGTTGAGCGCCGACGGATCGGACGCAGCCACCACGTTCACGATTCAGCTCGTGGATACCAGGCGTCAGGAATCTGTGGTCGAAGCTCGCGACGCCCTCTCCCTCCCAGTCGAGGAACTTCGAGCCGACCTACGCGGACTCGATGCGAACGCGGTCGTAGAGGTGACGGGCGGTCCGATCGTTCGTCAAGAAAGCCTCGAGGCTGTCTCCAGAGCGCTCCAGATCTCCCTGCCCATCGCGGTCCTCCTCTGCTTCCTGGTCGCTGCCACCTTCATGCGGTCGTTCCGGTTCGGGGCAATAAGCGTGGTCCCGATATTCATGACCGTGATATTGCTCTATGCATTCATGTACATCGCCGACTTCTCGATCAACCTCGTTACAGCCACCATCGGGGCCATCTCGATCGGCATCGGTATCGATTTCGCCATCCATCTGGCGATGCGCTACCGCGAAGAGTTGGCGCGCCACGGTGACAGGCTGACCGCGGTCAGCAAGGCGGGCGAAGGTACTGGGGTCGCGCTGCTGGCCTCCGCGGTGTCGAGTGCGGTCGGGTTCATCATCCTGGCGTTCGCTCCCATGCCGATGTTCGCCAGCTTCGGCCTGCTGACAGCGGTGATGATCTCCCTGGCTGCAATGGCGACGCTACTGGTTCTGCCCAGCCTGCTCGTCCTCGTGACCAGCGACGGTCAGGGCGTTGTGGTGGCATCGTCGCCAGGAGGGGGAGAATCGTGACGAACTAGCCGCGATCCAGCCATGTCTCGTGGACCCGTACCCACATCAACCCGTTCGGCGCCGTTTCCGAACGCTCGAACACAACTGTGCTCGAACGTCGCCGAGGGTGATCGCCAGATACATGGGTCTCGACGTAGGAGGCGACCACTGTTTCGCCACTCTCGTGCAGGAGTCGATGGTCTGAGGTCGAAATCACGAGATCTGGGCTCGCCCCTTGGCCACCTGTGACCGACTCGATTGTGCCTGCCCTGTCCACTTCGGCACCGTCCGGTCCCACGATCGTAAACTCCGTTGCCAGGACCGATTCCATCCGCTCCGTGGAGTCGGTTCTTCCCTGAAACCACGCCTCGAAGAAGGCGTGCATCTCGATGATCTCATCAACCCAGTTCACTTGGGCGATCGTAGTCCTGGTGCCGCGACTCGCAGCGTTGTGTCAGCCGACTACACGCGGCGAGTTCAACGATGCGATCCAGATCTTCCGTTCGCAGTGACTTGGCTAGTTCGGTGGAGCGTCGAGGCCGTGGGCGGCGATGACCTTGTGGAGGCCGCCTGTGATGGAAAGCTGTTCGGCAGCAGTCAGGTGGGCGCTGAAATGTCTTTCGATTCCAGCTAGGTAGATGGGCGCAGCCGATCTCAGGGCGGTCGTTCCGTCTTTCGTGATCTTTGCCAGGGTCGCCCGCCCATCATCCGGGTCGGGTTGGCGGGCTACCAGGCCTTGGCGTTCGAGCTCGTCGACGAGGCGGCTTACCCTGGTTCGAGATAGCACCACCCGCTCACCGAGGTCCTGCATTCGCAACCCGTGCTCTGCCGCCCTGAGTTCGAGCAGGACGTCGTACCAGTTGAGCGGGATCACGCCGGCTGCCGCGAGGTCGGCTTCGATGGCCCGTAGGGCGCGGTTGTGGGCGAGCAGCATTGCACGCCAGGGTGCAACCGGGTCGAGCGGATCTGTCGGTTCGCTGTCTTGGCGTGCCACGACCACACGATACTCATTTGTGTGCATGCACACATAACCCTAGTCTGTGCGTACGCACGTATTTATCGGAGGTCATCATGACGAGTCCTGTTCGCACTATCAATGGCGTCGAGTTGCCGTCGGCAGGTACTTGGACGATCGACCCAGGACATGCCCAGGTCGGCTTTGTCGGCCGGCACTTCGGGCTCACCAAGGTCCGTGGTCGTTTCACCGGCGTTGAAGGGGCTCTGGTGATTGCCGAGGCCATCGAGGACTCCACGGTTTCTGTGGACATCGAGATGGCAACGGTCAGTACTGGGGATCAAACCCGCGACGACCACCTGCGGTCGAGCGACCTGATCGACGTCGCCGAACATCCAAACGCGAATTTTCGATCGGTCCGCCTGAACACAGAAGGGGCCACCGCCACGCTGGTTGGGGATCTGACGGTCAAGGGAGTCACCAAGCCGGTCACCCTCGATATCGAGTACTCGGATACGCCAAGGACCCATGGGACAACGAGCGAGCCGTCTTCAGTGCGGAAGGCCAGATCAACCGTGAGGACTGGGGCCTGACCTGGAACATGATTCTCGAGACCGGCGGGCTGCTCGTATCCAGGGAGATCCGCCTCGAGATCGAGGTAGAACTTATCCGCCAACAATCGTGAGACTCGATGTAATCGCCCCTTCGAGGGAACGACAGGGGGCGTCCCGGTTTTTCTGGATCACATGGAAGAGGCTGGCGATGGGCTGCACTTGGATCGGCGTCGGCAGGTGGCTCGCCAGCCGCGTGATATCGCTGTAGTCAGACGTCAGGACCGCTGAGCCTCGCTGTGCTGCCGTCAGGGTGACGTGGGCGTCGACCACGTCGGACATCTCGGCCTTCGCCAGGAGTGATCCCACTTCGTGAGCCTGATCAGCGCTGAATGCGGCCACCTCGCAGCCGCGCAGGAATCGCCGCAGTTGCACTTGGCGAGCACTCCTGCTGGTTTGGGCAACAACTGGAGCGGTGGTCGTCGGTACGACTCCGAGTTCTAAGCGAATTCCATGATCCGCCCAGACTTGCCGATCGTTCCGGTCGGCCGCGACCAGTACGCCCGCGTCGTAGACCATGCTCACGTTGAGCGAGGTGGCTTTGTCGATGAGGCCTCCGCAGCGATACGTCGACGTGCTGCCGCTAGCTCGCTTTCGGTCAGCGAGCCGTGTTCACGCTCCCACTCAGCGACCGCTTCCAAGCCGTCGCGCAACAGCAGGGCCCTGCGGGCCGCTTCGGTCATCCAAGCGGAGACACTCATCCCGTCGGTCGCTGCGGCGATGAGGACGCCTTCGTGCACTTCGGGATCGACGGTAATTGCGAGTTTTGGCGAAGGGTTACCTCGTGGCATGGCCCGAGTTTACCGCCACACAGGGGGAGAATGAAGAGGCTTGTTCGTGTCCTTCGATACGCGTTGTGGTGATTGGGATCGTCAGCGGCCTTTGGCAACTTCGAATTCTCGGGCTTGATCAGCCAGTACCCCGTACAAGTATTCGCCGAACGATCGTGATGCAATCAGCAGATAGGACGGCTCTGCGCCCTTGTCGTCCCTGACCACCTCGGTTGCGGTCGCTGCGACGGACGTGCGGGCTGCCGATCCGGGAGGGAACATCCGGTCATCGAAATCGAGTGCGCAGACCTTGGCCAGCAGCGCTTTCGCTTCTGAGCCTGTGATTCGGATGGCCGCCCTGACGTGAGTGAGGTCGATCGATCGTTTGTCTGGCGGTGGGTCTGCGTCGAGAAGGGTCCACTCGTTCGGGCTGGTGGAATAGGCGAGCCCATCGCCGATTCGTTTGGCGTGACCTGTCTCGATGCCTTCGAAGCTGGCTCCGACGATTCGCGTCTTTCGGGACGATGTCTCGTCAGAGATCCGAATGTTGGGGCCCGCCAATTCCGCTCCGACAGGGCTTGCGAACGTTGGCTCAGCCACGGAGACGCTCTCCCTGCGGATCGAAATGGGCGTGATGCTCCATCACCGTGGCCTTGATGATCTCGCCGTCGGTCAGCCGAACGTCCACGATCGTTCCAGGATCCTTAAGATGGTCCGCAACAACGCCAAGGCAGATCGATTTGTTCAGGGTTGGCGACATCCGGCTCGAAGTGATCCGCCCAACGATCTCCGTGCCCTCGGTGATCTGGCTTGCCTCTTTAGGCACCACTGTTGGGTCAACCGGCTGGAGAGCGACGATCCGGCTTCGCGCCCCGTCAGCCAACTGCCACTCCAGCTCCGGCTTGCCTGCGAAGTCGTCCTTGTCGAGCTTGATCGCCCAGTCGATGCCGAGGCTGAACCCCTTTGTCAGCCCATCTGTGTCTTGGCCGACGATGAAGTGACCCTTCTCCAGTCGCATGATGCGCTGCGCCTCGACTCCGAACGGGGCCACGCCCAGGTCTTGGCCTGCCTCCATGAGGGCCTCCCACAGGTGCAGGGCGTATCCGGCCTTGACGTGCACCTCGTAGCTGAGCTCGCCGGTGAATCCGATGCGCCAGATGACGCAGTCCTCGATGCCGGCCACTGCACCCTCCCGCACCTTCATGTAGCCGAAAGTTTCCTTGTCCAGGTCGACCTCAGTGAGCCTGCTCAGCAGCTCGCGCGACTTCGGGCCGGCGATGTTGATCGAGGCGAATCCGTCGGTTACGGCGGTCATCGTCACGTCCCATTCGGGGTGAGCGGTCTGGAGCCAGTCGTCAATCCAGTTCCACACCCCGCCTGCGCCGCCAGAGGTGGTGGTCATCAGATAACGATCCTCGCCGAGATGGCCGACTACTCCGTCGTCCATGACTACCCCATCTTCAGCACACATCACCCCGTATCGCACGGAGCCGACCGGGAGCCGCGACCACTTGTTCGTGTAGACGAAGTTGAGCAGCTTGGGCACGCCCTCGCCTCGCAGGTCGAGTTTGCCGAGCGGGCTGACGTCGATGATGCCGACGTTGTTGCGAACGTTGCGAACCTCTCCGGCCGGATCTCCGTAGTGCTCTGGGCGGATCCACATGCCGGCGACCAGCGCAGTCGCCCCTTTCGCCACATGCCAGCGGTGCATGGGGGAGTAGCGGACCGGGTTCATCTCGGCTCCGCTCAGCGCGCCGAGGCTGGTTGGCGCGTATGGCGGCCGCCACGTGGTGGTGCCAGTGTCCGCGATCGACCGCCCGGTCGCTTCAGCATGGATGGCCACTGCATTGCCCACCTCCAACTTCCCCTGCATCGGGCCCATCGTGACCGTGGTGTATCGCTTGTTGAGCTCCATGAGGTCATATCCCTCGTTGGCGGCCGAGATGAGATCCTTCGACTTGATGTCCTCCGAGTAGTCGACGAAGCCGTGGGTGGAGGCCCGGTACAACTCCATGTGGGCTTCCGGTTTCAGGTCAGGTACGGAGCCTTCGGCTGTATCCGCCGTCTCTGGTGGGAGGGCGGACGGCGTGAGACGCTGCCACCTCGCTCTGATCTTCATTGCTCTGGCTGCGGCGTTTGCCCCGATGGCTGACCCGTGGGCCACGAGTTGTTCGGTGGTTCCGTCGCCGACCATGCCACCTGTCACCAGCACCTCGTCCGGCAGGTCGCCAGGGAGGAATCGGGCGGCCCCTTCGCTGTAGACGGGCCTGGAGCCCGCCATATTGAGTAGCGAGGTGGGCGTGGTCCACCCGACCGAGGTGACCAGCAAGTCCGCGTCGATTGATCGGCCCCCGACCTCGACGGTCGACAACTTGGTCCTGCCTTTGGCACGAACCAGATCGCCGCCCGCCCTGGCGTCAACTATTTCCGCGACTTCTACGCCGGCTCCGGCCAGGTCAGCGGCCGCCGACTCTCCCTCGGTGTTGGCGGTGAACACCACAGCTCGCTCTCCGGGTTTCACCGCGTAGAGGTTGACGAGGCGCCGGACCGCTCCTGAGACCATGACGCCTGGCAGGTCGTTGCCCTCGAATACATACGGCCGTTCGATAGTGCCCGCCGCCACCACCAGCGTCTTGGCGCGAGCCTTGATCAGGCGCTCGCGAACGTGTCCAGGGTCACGCTGGTTGATCATGATCCAGTTGCCGTCGTAGCGGGCGCCGACCACCGAATTGGTTAGCAGTTCGATGTTGGTATTGGCCTGCACCCTGGCACTCAGCTCGGCCAATGCAGCGAGGTCGTCGGCCGATCCGTAGCGCAGATGTCCGCCGATTGCATACTCTTCCTCGACCAGGATGACATTCGCGCCTGCCTCGGCCGCGGCGATCGCGGCGGCCATCCCGGCCGGGCCCGCACCGGCCACCACCACGTCAGGGTGGGCGTAGCGCTTGTCATAATGATCGTCGCTCACCCGGTCGTCTATGCGGCCACCATGCGAGAACCGCCGCAGGACCCGCTGATATGCAGGCCACAGCGGTCGGGGTGAGATGAACGTCTTGTAGTAGAAACCCGGAGCCAGAAAGCGGCCGACGGCCTGATTGGCCGACTTGATGTCAAACTCGAGAGAGGGCCAGGTGTTCTGGGAAGAGACATTCATCCCGGCTTCGAGGCGGCGGTGCCCGGCCCTGACATTCGGCTCGTCGTTCACCTGGAGGATCGTGTTCGGGTCGAGATAGTTGGCCGTCAAGATGCCGCGCTTGCGGTGGTATTTCAGGCTACGTGAGAACACCTTGACTCCCGACGCCGCCATTGCCGAAACGATCGTGTCGCCCTCGTACCCGGTGAGAGGTTTGCCGTTCCAAGTGAAAGACAGTGGTGCGTTCCGGTCGATGATCTCGCCGGGCTGGGGGGGAAGGCGCATCTCGGTCATGACACCTCGCCTACGGTCAAAACGGAGGTGATCTCATTTGTCACGGAGTGGCGTTCGATGTTCAGGAACTTGCGACAACCGCTGACGTGGAACCAGCGTTCGGTTGCGAACCCGGCGTGGTTGTCCTCCTCGTATAGGTATCGGCGCCACTCGGCCCTATCTTCGGGGGCCAAGCCTTCGATCGACGGGCGCGGCTTGATCGGTCCGGAGTAGGAGAACTCCGAGCTGTTGCGTGGCCCGCAATGCGGGCACTCGATCAATAACATAGCGTCACCAAATCCGCTCGGTCAATGGCCAACGGCGGCTGCCCCCTTCTCACCCGTCAGGGTGCCCTTTTCGAAACGATCGAGCTGGAAGGCTTCGATCAGTTTCGGTATTCGGCCGGTGGCGACAGCCTCTGCGGTCTGTTCACCTGCGACCGGTCCTGCCTTGAACCCGTATGTTCCCCAGCCAACATCCACGTAAAACCCGTCAACAGGCGTCGGCCCGATGATCGGGGAGAAGTCTGGCGTCATGTCGCACAGGCCGGCCCACTGACGCAGCAGACGCAGCTTGGCAAGGCTCGGCATCAACTGGAGGACGTGGCCTGCCAGGCTCTCGATGAACTCGAGCGAGCCGCGGGTCGAGTATGAGGCGAAGGGGTCGGTGGCAGCACCGAAGACGAGTTCGCCTCTGGCGGTCTGGCTGACGTAGACGTGTAACGACCCGGAGACGATGACTGGGTCCAGGAACGATTTGACCGGCTCGGTTACAGCGGCTTGCAGCGGCCTTGTGTGGATCGGCATCTTGACCCCAACCATGTCCGAGATGATCGAACTCCAACCGGCAGTGCAGTTGATCACGATCGGTGCCGAGACGTCTCCCCTCGACGTACGCACCCCTACGACCTTGTCGCCCTTGACGTCGATGCCGGTGACCTCTGTGTTCATGTGAAGGTGAACGCCTTGCGCGTCTGCCGATCTGGCGTACGTCCAAACCACCGCGTCGTGGCGGGCGATGCCGCCTGGCGGATGCCACAGCGCTCCGAGGATTGGATAACGAGCTTGGCCGCTGACATCCATTAGCGGGACGAGTTTCTGTATTTCTTCTGGGGTGATGACTTCGCTGTCGATGCCCTGCAACTTGTTTACCTCGGCCCGCCAGCGCATGGTCCGCAGCGAGGCGTCGCTGTGGGCCAGGGTCATGTGGCCCCGCTGTTCGAACATCACGTTGAAATTGAGATCCTGCGACAGGCGTTCGAAGAGGTGAACGGACCGGTTGTAGAAGGCCACCCCCTCTGGTGTGAGGTAGTTGGATCGAATGATCGCCGTGTTGCGTCCTGATCCACCGCTGCCGATGTATGACTTCTCGATGACCGCAACGTTGGTGATGCCATGGTTCTGTGCCAAGTAGTGGGCGGTCGCCAGGCCATGCAGACCGCCACCGACGATCACGACGTCATAGGTCGGCGCCAAATCGTGATGGCGCCAAACCCGTGGCCAGTCTCCGCCCCTCATCCCCTTGCGTATCAGGCTCAGGGCAGAGAACTTGCGCCCGGTTCGACCGGCTTGTTTGGCCAACGTGGGTTCTCCTTGGCGCATCGTGTGACCCCACCTCGGACGTGCGATCTGATCGTGCGACATCCTAGGCCCAGATCAACGAGGTGTTTCCGCTCGTCCGAGGACTCGGACGGAAATGTTGGGTCGGCGCGCGGGTAGCGTGGCCTGATGGATGTCACAGGCAATATATCGAAGCCAAACCGAGTCGCCTCCGTCCGATCGGGAGGCGTGGTCGAGGTCACATTGGCAGCGCTCGTATTCGTCGGCGTGTTGGCTCAAGCGGCCCTGGCTGGGCAGCACATAGCCTTCGAGTCGTCGATCACGCTTCACGGCGTGATCGGCAACGCAGTGTTTGCCTTCCAGGCTATCTTGGTCGCAAGCGCCGTCTTCAAGAAGATGAGCAGCGAGGCGAAGCTGATTGTCGCCGCGATGTTGGTCCTGCTTGCAGCCCAGACCGGACTCGGTTATGCGGGCCGAGAGGCGGAGGGTTTGGTCGCATGGCACATTCCCCTTGGGGTCGCGTTGTTCGGCTTGGCTACATTGCAGCTGGCTCGGATTCGCAGCTAGTGCAGTCTGGTTCGGTGCCTCTTGGTCTCCTGGTGAGCAACGGTTGACGAAGCCGGATGAGAGTCTCGCCGATCTGTTGGTCAGGGTCCGGGCGTGCACCGTGTGCGCGGACGATCTGACGGCCGGTCCGAGACCGGTCGTGCAAGTTGGGGCTACGGCGGGGGTGGTCATCATCGGCCAGGCTCCAGGGCGCCGGGTGCACGAGAGCGGAGTGCCGTGGGACGATCCGAGCGGGGAGCGGTTGCGGTCGTGGCTTGGCGTAGATTCTGAGGCGTTCTACGACCCCGCCAGGGTTGCGCTGATCCCGATGGGCTTCTGCTACCCGGGGACGGGGCCTTCTGGTGATCTCCCGCCCAGACCCGAATGTGCGCCGCTGTGGCATGAACCGCTGCTCGGCCACCTTGGCGACGGGGTGGTGAAGGTGATCATTGGAGCGTATGCCCAGAAGCGATACGTCCCAGACCGAAAAAAGTCGCTGACCGAGACGGTACGCGCCTGGCAGGACTACGCGCCCGACACGTTCGTATTGCCCCATCCGTCACCACGGAACCAGCGGTGGTTCAAGCAGAACCCCTGGTTCGACACAGAAGTCATCCCGGCCCTGAGGAGCCGCATCAATTCCATGCTCGGGAACTGAATCGGGGGGCGTTGACGTCACAGGTGAGTGTGTTCAGGCCTGGGGATTCTGCGCCGATCATTGCGTTCGACGAGTCTGGGCCGACGTAGGACGAGGGGCCTTTGAAACCGATGACGAGGACATATCCGACCAGGTGGCTTTCGATCTTGTTGGCTCTGATGCTGGTTGCTGCGGCCTGTACTTCGAACAGCGAGATTGCCGAGCCAGACGGTGTCGACGCCAAGCCGACCCAGGTGGATGTTCCAGGTCCCCTCGCAGTCGATGGGACGCCCGCCTTACTGCAGACGAGCGGTCCGCTCACTCTGACGTTGAGTGCCGGCCAGGGGTTGGCACCTGAGGCGGAAACGCTCACGGTCGTCGACGGGCAGTCTCTGACAGACTCTCAGGTTCAGGCGATCGTCGACCGCCTGCCGACTTGGGCGCCGGACTCCGAAGACCAGGAGGACTTCGACAGGCCGGCAGAGACCTTGCCACCGCCCCGCACCGGCGAGACGATCGAGTCCACCTTCCCGGTGTCGCTCGAAGCGCCAGGACCCGAAGCGGTACCGTCTGGTCCGCTGGAGGTACTCCGATTCCAACCAGACGGCGACGTGGATGTGGCCCCATCGATCAGCGTCACTTTCAACCAGCCGATGGTGCCGGTCACAACCCTGAGCCAACTCGATGCGCAAGACGTACCGGTCACGATCACCCCTGACTTGGTTGGCACCTGGCAGTGGATCGGCACCCGCACACTGCGGTTCGAGTACGAATCCGACCTGTTCGATCGGCTCCCCATGGCCACCGAATACACGGTCGAGATTCCCGCCCGGACAACCTCGCAGTCCGGTGCAGAGTTGACCGAGACAGTTACCTGGCAGTTCCAGACTCCAACGGTCCAGATCATCGATTTCTACCCCGAACGTGAGGGCCTTGCCCTCAACCCGATCTTCGTGGTCCGCTTCGACCAGCGGGTAGATCCGGCCGAGGTGCTGGAGACGGTGACCATGCGAGCCGACGGTGAAGTTCGGGCGATCCGGCTGGCCACCGAGGACGAAATAGCCGACGACGAAGAATTAGCTCGCCGAGTTTCGGCAGCGCTGGAGGGACGCTTTATCGCATTCCGTTCAGAAGAACCCTTTGACCCAGACACTCGCATTGCAATCACCTTCGGCCCAAACGTCCCCTCGTCTGAGGGCCCACGTACCTCTTCATCCACGCAGAGGTTCTCCGCCAGCACCTTCGCGCCGCTTCAGGTCGAGAATCAGAACTGCCAGGGCAGCGAGAGTTGTTATCCGCAGAGCCCTCTCAACATGTGGTTCAACAACGAACTCGACCTCGACGCCTTCTATCCGGCTTTGATCGAGATCGAACCCGAGCTGGCCGGCGCAGTGATCAGCGCACAGGGCTCGTCGATCCTCATCCGGGGAGCGACCCGTGGTGCGACGACATACCAGGTGACCCTGCCGGCCGGTCTGAGGGACGTGTGGGGTCAGACCCTCGGTGAAGACGTGACACTCAGCTTCAAGGTCGGGCCCGCCCAACCACAGTTGATCGGGTTCCAGAGGGAACTATTGACCACCGACCCGTATTCGGAGTCCCCCTCGGTCTCGGTCACTTCGGTCAACCACGAACGGCTCGATGTCGAGATCTACCGGGTCGAGCCATCCGACTGGCCGAAGTACATGACAGCCCTGGAACGGCAGTATGACGAAAGCCGGTCGTTCAATTTCTCCGTTTGGGATCGGGTTGTCGACAGAGCAGTGGACGTGGGAGGCGAAGACGATCAGTTCACCGAAACGACGATCGACCTCAGCGACGCCCTGAACGGGGACACCGGCCAACTGGTGGTTGTTGTGTCACCAGAGCGACAGTTTCGACAGGACGATCCCCTCTACTGGTCGAACCGTCCGACGATGGTGTGGGTGCAGGTGACCAACATAGGCCTCGACGTGTTCACCGACCGTGATGAAATCGTCGTGTGGACCACCGACCTTGCCACAGGAACGCCGCTGGCCGGCGTTGAGGTGAGTTTGGTTGGCGTCGGCACATCGTTGACGACCGGCGCAGGCGGCCTCGCGACCGCCGAGCTGTCGGCTGCGCGGACCGAGGTTGTCGTCGCGACCGACGGCACAGACGTAGCCATGCTGGCCTCCCCGTACGACAGCTTCGGGCGTGAACAGACCGATGATGTGGTGCTGTTTCACGTCTTCGACGACCGTGCCATCTATCGTCCAGGCGAAACCGTGAACGTCAAGGGTTGGGCCAGGCGCCTGAACATCAGCACCGACGCCCAGATAGCCCTCATCGGAGACAGTGCCAATCTCACCTACAGGGCATATGACTCCGTAGGCAACGAGATCGCAACCGGTACCACCACGGTCAGCCGCCTCGGTGGTTTCGACTTCGCCTTCGACATCCCGGCGCAGGCCAATCTCGGTTTCGCGTACATCGACCTGTCGCTCGATGGAGTTTCTGGGATCGGTGGACCCCGCTCGACCTCGCAGCCGTTCCAGATTCAGGAGTTCCGGCGGCCCGAGTTCGAAGTGACGGCTCGCAACGAATCACCTGGCCCATACCTGCGGACCGACCCGGCGACGGTCGCCGTCGACGCCGCCTATTTCTCTGGTGGACCGCTCCCCAACGCTGAGGTGAACTGGGTCGTGACCACCCGCAATGCCATATACAGCCCTCCCAACTGGGATGAGTTCACCTTCGGGACGTGGGTGCCATGGTGGATCGGTGGACCCTTCTACGACGACTACTCATACGGCCGCGAATTCGGATACGCCGACGCGTATTTCGAAGATAGCTACTACATAGGCGATGGATTCTCAGGCGTCCCAGGGTTCGATCCGGGCGAGGTGAAAGAGTTCTCAGGCTTCACGGATGCCAACGGCTCGAACTTTCTCCAGATCGATTTCGGCGGTGACGAGACTGACCAGCCGGTGACGGTCAGCGCCCAGGCCACCGTGTTCGATGTCAACCGGCAGGCGTGGGCTTCGGCGACCGACCTGCTCATCCACCCCGCCGACCTGTACGTCGGCTTGCGCGGCGAGCGAACCTTCGTCCGCCAGGGTGACCCTCTCGAGATTTCGACGATCGTCACCGACATCGCCGGCAACATCGTCGCCGACAAGGCAGTGACGGTCGTGGCCGGCCGCCTCGAGTGGCGTATCGAGAACGGCATCTGGGACGAATTGGTCGTCGCCACCCAGACCTGCCAAGTCCGCAGCGAGACGGGCCCGGTGTCTTGCACCTTCGAAACCGATGAGGGCGGTACCTATTCGATCACAGCGACCGTGACAGACGACGCGGGTCGCAGCAACCGCAGCGAGCTGACCCGGTGGGTGAGCGGAGGCAATGCCAGGCCAACGCGCAATATCGAACAGGAACAGGTCACCCTCATTTCCGACAAGGCCGAGTACGCGCCAGGAGACACCGCTCAGATTCTGGTGGAAGCGCCATTCGCTGGTGGAAAGGGCATTGTCACCGTCGCTCGCAACGGCATCGTCTCGACCTCGCCCGTGGAGTTCGATGGTTCGACCGCCGTGTTGAGCATCCCCATTTCCGAAAGCGACATTCCGAACCTGCATGTCCAGTTCGATGTGGTCGGGGCGTCTGAGCGGCTGGCCGACGACGGAACCGTCCTGCCGGGAGCGCCTGATCGACCTGCGTTCGCGGTCGGAAATCTGGTGCTGGCAGTGCCCCCGACATCTCGAACATTGTCGGTGGAGATCGAACCGGCGGCCGCCACCATCGAGCCCGGCAGCCGCACCTCGGTTGCCGTGACGGTGACAGACGCGGCCGGCCGACCGGTCCAGGATGCAGAGCTGGCCGTTGTCGTGGTAGACGAGGCTGTGCTGGCTCTCAGCAACTACGAGTTGCTGGATCCGGTGAGCACCTTCTACCGCCAAATCCCCGCCGAGCTTCGATCCCGCTACGGCCGGTCCAGCCTGGTTTTGGACAATCCGCAGGACTTCGAAAAGGCAGGCATCGAGAACGCCGAGTTCAGTGGGGCCGCACGGGCCGGGGGAGACGACGTAGGGGCCGAGGGCCCGTTCGCTGCCGACGGTGGCGAAGCCGCAGCCGGGTACGCAGGCAGCCAAGGACAGGCCTCCACCCCCACCATCGACGTTCGCACCAACTTCGATGCGCTGGCGGTCTTCGCCCCAGAGGTCACGACCGACGCAGATGGCCTTGCCACGATCCGAGTGCCGTTGCCGGACAATCTCACCCGCTACCGAGTGATGGTGGTGGCCGTTGACGGGGACGACCAGTTCGGCTCGGCCGAGTCGAATATCACCGCCCGCCTGCCTCTGATGGTCCGCCCATCGGCACCACGTTTCTTGAACTTTGGTGACGAGTTTGAGCTCCCGGTGGTGGTCCAGAACCAGACCGACCAGCCGATGGATGTGGACGTCGTCCTCCAGACCGCCAACCTGGTAATGGCTGATCGCAGCGGGACCACGGTCACCGTTCCGGCCAACGACCGCATCGAGGTGCGCTTCGAGGTAGCGGCCGACCGCTCTGGCACCGCCCGGTTCAGGGTTGCGGCAGTCAGCGGAGGCGCATCGGACGCGGCGGCCGTATCGCTGCCTGTGTACACCCCGGCCACGGCCGAAGCCTTTGCCACCTATGGGGTGTTGGACGACGATGGGTCGATCTCTCAGCCGATCCTCGCACCTACCGAGGTCTGGCCGCAGTTCGGAGGGCTGGAGATCAATACGTCCTCCACCGCCCTTCAGGCTCTCACCGATGCGGTGATCTACATCAACGACTATTCCTATCGCAGCGCAGACGGTCTCGCCTCGCGCATCCTGGCCATCGCCGCGCTACGTGACGTGCTAGACGCCTTCGACGCAGAGGGCTTGGCGAGTCCTGCGCTACTCGATGCGACCGTTCAGGCCGACCTTGACGACCTGCGTTCGCTCCAGAACCCCGATGGCGGGTTCCCGATCTGGCGCCGGTTCGACATCTCATGGCCTTACCACTCTGTGCAGGTCGCCCATGCCCTGGTGGAGGCGAAGAACAACGGCTACGCCGTCCCAGCAGACACGCTGAGCCGAGCCTTGGACTATGTCCGGAACATCGAGAACTTCTACCCACCGACCTACGGCGAAAGAACCCGCAACACCATCAGCGCATACGCGCTCAACGTTCGCTATCTGGCCGGCGACACCGACTCTGGCAAAGCGGCCGATCTGTACCGGTCGGCCTCTGCCTCTGACATGCTGAGCCTCGAAGCCGTGGCCTGGCTGTGGCCGGTCGTCGACGATGCGTCGATCGAGCGGGAGATCGAGCGGCTGTTCAACAACCGGGCGACCGAGACAGCGGGAGCGGCCACCTTCACCACCAGCTACGGCGAGGATGACTACCTGGTCCTGAACTCGAGTCGACGAGCCGACGGGGTAATCCTCGACGCGCTGATCGCTGAAGCGCCAGACAGTGACCTGATCCCGAAGGTCGTGGCCGGGTTGCTCGGAAACCAGACGAGAGGTCGCTGGGCCAACATGCAGGAGAACATGTTCATTCTCCTCGCCCTGAACAACTACTTCGACACCTTCGAATCCGAGGATCCCGACTTCGTGGCCAGGGTGTGGCTTGGCGATATCTACGCAGCGGAAACCACGTTCGAGGGACGATCAACCGATCGCAATGAAACTCTGGTGCCAATGGCCGACCTCATCGCCCAGGGTGACAGCGACCTCGTGGTGGACAAAGACGGTGCAGACGGCCGGCTCTACTACCGCCTTGGTTTGCGCTACGCCCCATCAGACCTCGACCTCGATCCACTCGACCGAGGCTTCGTAGTCTCTCGCACCTACGAGGGTGTCGACGACCCTGATGATGTCAGGCTCGGCGACGATGGTGTGTGGCGCATCAAGGCTGGGGCGCAGGTCCTGGTCCGCCTGATGATGGTGGCCGACAGCCGCAGGACCCATGTTGCTTTGATCGATCCGCTCCCTGCCGGCCTCGAGTCGCTCAACCCCGCCTTGGCGGTCACACCGGACATCGACCTCGACCCGACCGTGGATCGCTCGTCGTACTACTACTGGCGTTGGTTCAACTACCAGAACCTGCGCGACGACCGGGCCGAAGCCTTCGCGACGATCGTCTATGCGGGCACATACGAATACACATACGTGACCAGGGCCACCACCCCTGGAGAATTCGTTACCCCACCAACCAGGGCCGAGGAGATCTACGCCCCGGAAACCTTCGGCCGCTCCGGCACCGACATCGTGGTCGTGGTCGTGGAGTAGGGGAGTTCGGTGTCAGATATCGGCTGCGAACTCAAAACCTGAGGCAAAAGGGCAGTTCTTGGGCCTACTTGCGAGTCCTACGGCCGCAACTCGACGAACCCGGCCGCGGCGAAATCCTGATCGAATGCGAACGCTTCGCGAATACGTCTGGATCGCATCACCTCGAAGCTCGTCGCATCTACAAACGAGTAAGACCTCTCGTCGTGCTTACGTAACCACCCCCACGCTTTGACTTCTTGGTCGGCTGTTACACCATGCATCGTCAGCTTGGCTTGCGTTTGCAGAGTGCCGACGCGATCAAGAAAGGCAACCGCAGCGTTGTGCCCTGCCTTGCGGCTCAGGAAAGTCCAGGTCTCGCCGACAATGAGGTTTGTTGTCAGCGTCTGTTCGGAGCCTCTTAGGTGATTGACTATCGCGAGAGCATCGTGGTGACGCTGGTCGCTGGGGAGTGACCAAGCCACCCACCAGCTCGTATCGACAAACTTCAAGGCCGGTAAACCACTTCATCGATCTCGCCCGGATCGGCGGTCAGATTATGCGGAGCGAAACCAGCCAGTTCCTGCCACGGGCTCAGTACTCCCGCAGTCGACTTTTCGGGAAGGACCGCAGCCAGGCCCCTGCGAATCAATTCAGATTTGGAGATACCGCGGCGCCGAGCCTCGGCTGCTGCCTCTGCATCGAGCTTCTCAGGAATCGTGATCGTGATCGATTTCATTCCCCCATAATACATATGTTTCTACGCGTTGCCTACATAGTATTGGGGCCACGCCCTGAGGCGAAATCTGCGTTGGCGATTGAACGACAGACATCTGGGCGGTGGACCGAAGAATTCGAGATCTTCGCCGTCGGACCACGATTGCGAGGTCAGTCGCCGAAGATCTCGTACTGGCCGGAGTGGATCAGGGTGTGGATTCGCTGGGCGATGTGGTCCGGTGCGGAGTATTCGGGGTGGCTTCGCATCAGTCCGGCCGCGTCTGAGAGTTGCTCCATCTCTGCCACGCCCTTCGTGGCAGGATGCTCTGCATAGATAAGACGATCTGGATTGATTCGGCCGAGAGCCAATGCCGGCTTGATCCGTTTCTCACAGCGGCATCTGGCGTATTCCGGGCTGACCAGACCACAGTTGTCTCCGACGAAAGATCTCACTCTTGACCGAGCGCGGGACAGGCGCTTGCGGTAGGTGGCAGGAGCGACATCGCAGATGTAGGCCCCGTCCTCTGAGGACACCTCGAAGATCTCGCCGAGGATGTAGGCCACCCGATGATCACGATCGAGGCAGGTGAGCATCGCCTGAGTGCAGGCCAGGCGCACTTCGGTCGCCAACAATTCGGCAGCCGGGTCAGAATTTGGCGCGGCGTCTGCCAGGCCGGCCACCAGATCTTCCCCGTACAAGTCGAATGTGAGTTCCATCCTCTCCACTGCGGATTTCTTGCGATCCATCAGATGGTTGACTGCAATGCGGTGGACCCAGGTGCCGAACTTGGCCTCGCCCCGGAACGTGGAGATGCGAGTCATCACGCGGATCAGGATCTCCTGAGTTGCGTCTTCCGCCTCCACCGGCTGGGTGACCATTCGCAGCGCGAGGCGGTAGACGTTGTCGCGCACTCCGCTGACTAGATCGCTGAGGGCGTCCGCGTCGCCACCTTTGGCGGCCTCGACGAGACCCCGCTCGTCGACCTCCGTCATGCCGGAAGCGGCGTACCGCGAGGCTGATCGATCATGACCAACCAGCTCCCGTCGCTCTGGCGGCGGACCACGTCAGCGCTGCGGCCACCGTCTCCGACAGCGGTGCCGTCTGGTGCGACGCCGGTCATCTTCCACTCGTTCGAGACGAGCGCGAGCTCGCCAACCGTCAACACTTTCTGTTCGGACACGTACTCGATTTGCGGCTTCAGGGCCAAGAATTCGCTCAACGCTTCGCGGATCTGGTCTTTACCGACCAGGACGACACCGGTCTGTGGCTCGAACACCGCGTCTGGTTCGTACAGCTCCATCAACTTGTCCAGGTCGCCGGTGGCTGCCCGCTCTGCGAACAGTTCCATCAGGTGTGTCGGCGAGGTCGCCTTCATTTCGGTTGTCATTTCTACTCCTAAGGATCGTTGCTTCAAGGAGTTAGACGGTGAGGCGGGGTCAGTTGTGACTGGAAACTTGTACGTGTTTGTGAAGCGCTACGAGGAGGGGGTGATCACCACACCGCGGTCACCGTATGGAATCCGGTTGCGTTTGATGATCCCACCTATGGTCCCCAGCGCCTTGGTGAGCTTGGTGATGAACCCGTACTTGGCCTTCACCTTGACCCTGATCGCATCCAGTTCCGAACCCTGTACCAATCGAGCCGTTCCATCGGTTGGCTCGCTGCCTTCCGTTACTCGACCGCGCACGTCGCACGGTTGAATGGTTACCCGTTCGGTATGGGCGAGCCGCTTGGCCTTGCCCGATCCCGAGCTGGTCCAGAACGCGATGTCACCACCGTCAAGAGGCACAGCCCAGACAGTTGTCGGCACAGGGGTGCCATCACGGCGAAAGGTAGTCAGGAGCAGGTACTTCTCATCAGCAAGAGTCATGGCGCCACACTAGATGCCGAGTCGAGGTGGGCACTCGACTATCTGGTAGCCGGACCATTCCGCCTCGAGGTTGTTGGACATGACCGATGCCTTCTTGGCCGTTTCGCCCAAGTCGATGTCGATCAACCCGAGAGCTTGGCCGTCACCGGCGGGGATGAGCACGGTTCCGTCCGGGGTGATCACCCGGCTGTCCCCTCGGAAGGTGGCCTCGACCGAGGCGAGTTGTTCGTGGCCGATTCGGTTGGCGACAATCACGAAAACCCGGTTTTCGAGGGCGCGCACCTTGAACACATCGAGGCTTTCCGGCCCGCCAAAGTTCGATGGGCAGCACAGGATCTGGACTCCGCCTTGCGTGAGGATCCTGCTTCGCTCCGGGAACCAGGCGTCGAAGCACATCACAGCCCCGATGGTCGCCTCTGGTACCTGATGGGTCGTGACCTGGCCGCCGACCGAGAACAGCGGTTGTTCGAGCCTGGTGAGGTGCCGCTTGCGCTGGCTTCGGACTGCTCCGTCCGGCGTGGCGATGACCGCGGTGTTGAACAGCTCGTCTCCATCTCGCTCGGCGACACCAAACACCAGCGTGGTTTCGGTGCTGCTGGCCAAGCTTGAAAGCCTGGCGACGGTCTGGCCGTCGAGAGGTTCCGCGAACTCTGCGAGCGCATCGGCCGATTCGAACAGGTAGCCGGTGGTACACAGCTCCGGCAAGACGATCAGATCGGCCCTGGCCCCATTGAGCGCGGCCTCGATGATGGAGACGTTGGCATCCGGGTCGCCTCTGACGACATCAAACTGGAAGTAGCCGACTCGCACGACGACACCCTACCGGAGCTCGACCTTGATCTCCCGTGCCCGAGTGAAGGCGCCATCGAGGAGATCGAATTCCCAACACTCTGCTCGGGATAAACAGGCTGCGGAGGTTCTTTCGTCAGGCCACAGGCGATATTTTGGACGTCGCCTGTGGCACTGGGGAGAATTTCGAATACTTGACCGAGGCCGACAGTGTCGTCGCAGTCGATCTTTCGCAAGAAATGGTGGCCGAGTCTGCCAAGCGGGGGAACGGATTCGGGGTCGTCGTAGCTGACGCCGAAGATATGCCATACCCGGATGACAGCTTCGACACCGTGGTTTCGGCGATGTCCTCTTGCACCTTTCCGGACTATGTGGCTGCTTTCAGAGAGATGGAACGGGTCACCAAGCCTGGCGGCCGCATCCTTCTGTTTGAACATGGCCGCTCTTCGTTCGGTCCGATCGCCAGGCGGCAGCATCGCAGGTGGGTTCACAAGACACTGCGCTCCTTCGCCTGCCGTAGCAACAGGGAGGTCGCATCCGACCTGGCCGAGGCCGGGCTCACCGTCGAGTCCCATGTCAGGAGCCACCTCGGCATGATCACCGAGTCGTTGTATCGGTGTCTTGATCTCTTGGTCGCGTCTCGTCAGCTGAGGGTTGCGTCTTCGCCATGAGCCTGCCGGTAACGCTCCTGCGCGTATTCGCGATAGGTGATCGGCTCGTATCTCGCAGGATTCTCCGAATCGCTGAAGCCAGGCAGACACTCGATCATCGCGTCAGCGTCCGGGTTGCTGAAGTACGCGATCGATTGCCTGCGGGTCGATCCCTGGCTATCAGGTGGTGGGTTGATCACTCTGTGGAGCGTCGACACCCAGCGATTGTTGGTCCATCTCATCATCGCATCTCCGATGTTCACGACGAATGCGTCTGCGACTGAGACAACATCCATCCACGTGCCGTCCTTGGCCTGTACCTGTAGTCCGCCTGGCGAATCCTCGGTGTAGAGGATCGTGAGGACCCCGTAATCCGCATGCACCCCGGCCCGGAGTTGGCCAGGCGCAGGCAGATCGGTGGGTTCTGGATAGTTGAGAATCCGAAGCGAGGAGAGGTCGGTGCCGAATCGACCTTCGAGGTAGTCCTCCGGCAATCCGAGGGCGGCCATGAAGATCTTCCTCAGGCGCCCAGCCAACCTGCCAAGCGCTGCGTTGTAGGCGAGGCATGCGTCTTGGAGGTCTGGCGGATCAAGGGGCCAGGCGTCGCCAAGGAACCTGAGGCCGAAATCAAGGGTTTCCTTCAGGTCCTCAGGAGCGTCTTCGCCTGCTGCGGCTCCGAGACTCTCCGCTCGGAACGGAAAATACATCAGACCCCCCATGGAATCACCGGTTCGGCCTACATCCATCTTGGTCTTGTCCGGCAGGTCGAAGAAGGTCCGGGCTGAGGCCTTCAGGTGGCCGATCAGGTCTTTGGGGATCCCGTGGCCAACGATGACGAAGAATCCAATCTCCTCACACGCTCGGGAGATCTGCTCAACGACCTCGCTGAGTGCGCTGCCCAGACCCGATTCGAACGGCGAAATGTCGATGATCGGTATTTGAACCCTGTCGTCTTGTCTGCGCATCAGACCAGGACTCCTTGGTCGGCGTCTACCGCGGGCCCTCAGAAGCTGCTGGAGAACCTCGATTTTCGGACTGTACCCGTGCCTGCCATGGCGTCAACTTGTGGTCGATGTTCGTTGGCCGAGAGCCGGTTGCAAGAAGTCGGGCCACACCTCGTGCGCATGGGCTCGATCTTTCTGGTACAACCGGCTGGCAGGCGGAGGCTCTTCGGTTCGGACGAGACAACCCGGGGCCGGCGTTGTGGCCGGCGGTGAGGTTGGTTCCCTATCTTGTCGCGGCCGGAAACGATTGCGTTGTGGCACCAGGGTTTGTCTGCATGACGCTTGAGCGAGTCGACTTTGCGACCGATAGAGGCACAGATGGGTACCAGATGACACCGATTCTCCTAACTGCTGACGAAAGCCCCGCCGGCCACCCGTGTGCGTCCACCAAGCACTACCGGTCCGACCTCGCCCTCTTGAACTACCTTCTCCAAGACCTGCGCGCCCTTGTTCGCAAGGCGGTCTATGGAGACATCGCCCTTACCGCACACGAGACCTTGACGTGGGAGGTGCACGGTCTCCGCAGGCGGACCGTCATTTGCGATCCGAACCGACTGTCAGGACGCACCGACTTCAGCATCGTCGGATTCTTTGGCGACAGGAGGCCGGAGTCCGACGACGAGCCGATTGAGGAGGTGGAGGTTGGACTCCTTGCCGAGTTCAGGAACTACCCGGGAATACTGAGCTACAGCTCCGTGGAGTTGGTCGACAAACATTGGGCCAATCTCGTGGTCCACACCGAGCCCGCGGATCGCGAAGCATGGAGGAACAGCAAGATCCACGTGCACGCTGCTGAGGTGATGGCCCCAGAAATCTACCGGAGCGTTCGAATCAACAACGGTTCTCTGTACGACGGTGTGATCGGTTCGGAAACGATTGTCATCGAGAGCACCAAATATTGGGATTACGACTACAAGCCGACCTGGCACGGGCTCCGGACACTGCTGGGAGGAGCTACCGAGAAGGTCGAGGCCCCATTCGCCGAGGGGTCGGAAACTCCCTGAGGCCGGTCGCCCTAAATCCGTCAAGAAAATGTCGCGACAGACGAAACTGTTGGGCATGGAACGCCAACATGTGCTCAGCGCGGTGCGTGGGATGAACTCGACCGACGTCCGCTGCTGCGAGTGCGGGTATGCATACCGAGAGATAACCCAGGATCGGACCATGACCCGGTTGGCGCGACGCCAGTGGATAGATCAAGGCGATCCGAATGTAGTCCACCGCGGCGTCAACAACGCAGATTATCGCCGGGCCGACTCGGCCTGACGGCCTTCTAGAGCCCAGGTCCTGAATCTTCGCGAAGTACGCTGCGCGTCCATGTCGATCACTCAGGCTTTGATCTTGTATGCAGCGGGAGTCGGTGCAGGCTTCATCAACGCGGTCGCGGGCGGAGGCTCGGCGATCACCTTGCCGGTGTTGGTAGAACTGGTCGGCGAAACTCTCGCAAACGGAACCAACCGTGTGGCAATCATGATCTCCAATGTCGTCGCAGCCTACGGATATGAAAAGGACAAGAAGGTTCCCTGGAAACTGACCAGAACTCTGATCCCGCCTGCGGCGGTCGGGGCAGGACTCGGAGCCTGGGTCGCCACTCAACTCTCCCCAGGAGCCATCCGGACGGCGTTCGGCGTTGTGCTGATATTGATCGCTGTTTCCGTGCTGGCCGGGCCAAAGGTCTGGCTCGAAGAAGTGGAGCCGCGGCTGCGGCAACCCTGGACAACGCTGGTGTTCCTGGGAATCGGATTCTATGGCGGCTTCGTTCAGGCGGGGGTCGGGTTCTTGTTATTGGCTGGGCTGATTTTCGGAACAGGCGTCGACCTTGTCACGGGAAACGCTGCCAAGGTCGTGATCGTGGCCGGATACACCTGGATCGCGCTGTTGCTGTTCATATTCGCCGGGCAGGTCGATTTCGGTCTTGGACTGGTGCTCGCAGCCGGCAACTCGAGTGGCGCATATGTGTCTGCGAGACTCGCCGTGAAGAAGGGAGCAGGCTGGGTCCGCTGGGTTCTGGTGGTCGCTGCCCTGGCCGCAGCAGCCCGGATGCTGTTCGCCTGATCGGTTCGGGCCAGGTGCCAGCCGCTACGCCTCTTTCGCTACCGGGCCAGGAGAGCGGGCCTCGCGCACTGTGGCTCCGGTGAAGCGAGCTCTGATGTCTGCTTCGTATCGGGCATCGACGATTGATCGCCAGACCGGCGCAAGGACGACGCCGAGTCCAGCCAATCCGATGGACAAACCTGTGAACCACACAAGAGATGCGATCCCGTCTGAAAGATCGACGAGACCCCATCTGCCCAGCAGAAAGGCCCAATCATGTTGGCCTCCAATCAGTGGGAGGTCCTGAAAAGGGGCGTCTGCGATGTAGATCGAGACGTTCTGCGCTGCTGTTGCCGCCCACCCCAGCATCAGGCCGCTGGCGATCTCGTCACGTTGGCTCAGCCAGAAGTATGCGCCGAGCCCGAGCGGCACGGATATCTGGGCCACCGAACCGGCCAAGAACTGGGGGACGACACCGAAGCCCGATCCGAGAAGATGTCCTAGTTCGTGAAAACCGAGATCCACCAGGCTCAACAGGGGAATGCTCCGTCCGGCGGCAAATGCTGCGCCGATTCCGAGCGCGACGATCAACGAAACGATGATCGAAAGTGCGTTGGCGCGGAACTCGGTTGTCATATGGCGGTATCGACATTTGGAGGCCGAATCTGGAATTCGGGCGGCTAATTGGGTACCGGGACCCAGCGGCGACATCTTTGGGGCGCTGTAATCTCAACCTGTGACGAACTCTGCACCCGATGATCGTTCAAGGCGTCTGCTGGCTTTCGGCTTCGGTGTGGTCGCATTGATCATCGGCGTCGCGGCTTTCCTCATGATCAGAGGCGGAGGTCCGGCCCTGTTGCCGGATCTGGAATCGTTGCCGCCGGGCGCGCCGGCCTTTGCTGTCGTCGAATGGCCGCCGGATTCCGGGAATCTCGGTTTGATGCTCCGGTTCGACGGCGTGATTGCCAACGTCGGGGAGGGGCCTCTGTTTGTGGACGGGGATCCGAGCGGACTGTCCCAGACCGCGGACCCGATCGCCCAGGTCCTGTTTGACGCGTCTGGTTCGATCGTTGACCGGCTGCCCCTGTCAATCGGATCCTCAGAATCCGATGTGCGCTTCGAGAACTCCGATGGTCATGGCCACTGGCATCTCATGAGTGTGGCCGAGTATTCGCTTTGGTCGGACTCTGAGGACCTGCGATTAGTCGCAGGATCCAAGATCGGATTCTGTTTGGCGGACGTACAGCCGGTCGATGACTACGAGGGGGAGTTGACGACGGCCGTCTATGACGCCGCCAATCAGTGCGCGCCGGGAGATTCAGAGGCAGCGTTTCTGGCAATGGGGATTTCCGCCGGCTGGGCAGACGTGTACTCGTTCTCGATCGCCCTGCAATGGATCGATGTGACCGACGTGGCACCTGGCGTCTATCGACTGGCAGGCGTGGCAGACCCAGGCGGCGTGCTGGCCGAGTCCAATGACAACAACTTGCTCGTTTTCAGGCCGGAACCGGTGATTGTGCCGGGCTTCCTGGCTGTCGAGGCTCAGGTCGACGTGCGTGGTAGCACTGCATTCCGGCTGTCCGCTGACGCTTTCCAAGGCGACCTCGACCTCGGCCTCGAAGGCGAGGACGCGCAGGATCCCGTGGCGGTCGCCGCAGGTTCGCCTCGGTTCGTGGTAGTGGAGCCGCCAAGCAATGGCTCGCTCAACGTGGAGGTCGGAGTCGAATTCGAAGCCCCAGACATCGTCTATACGCCGGCGGTCGGATTCGTCGGTGTCGACTCGTTCACATTTGTCGCGATCGATCCCGGTTTCGACGATCCGCGGCCGCCGAATACTGCGGTGGTCACCCTCAACGTGGTTGGTTGACGGACGCGCCATCGGGGGACGACGACGCCAGTCCGTGTTCAGTCGCCGTTTGGTCTTCGTAGAACCGCCAGGCCAGCAACATCGCGACCGATGTCGAGACCAATGCAATCAAAGTAAGGCCCTGGTAGGTACTCAGTATGGCTTCGGCTCCCGACTCGACGGCGAGCCTTTCCTCAAATCGACGAATGAAGAATGTGAGCAAAGGCACGGCGGTCATCAGCGCGGCCACCGCGAGACTGAAACCAAGCAATCCGCCGGCGATACCCAGCCTGGCGGGTTCAACCGATCCCATGATGAAGGTGTAGTTGGCGGCAAGGAAGGCTCCGGCGCCGATGCCGATCATGGCCCCAGCCGAGAGACCGAGCCACAGCCCGGTGTCCGTCCCCAAAGCCTGGGTGGCAAGGAATCCGACGACCAGCAGCGCCAACCCTTTCAAGGCGACCGGTCGAGGTCCGGACCGATCGACCACCCGACCGGCAATGGCGGCGCTGAGGAGCCAGGTTATCGCCACGGCAAGGGGGAGGACATCGTCGAAGACTGCGCCGAGCAGGTAGGCCTGGTCCAGACTGGCCAGCGTCGCAGCGAACAAGAAGCCGTTGAACAACGCCGCGCTGAAACCTCTGGACTTGAAAATCTCGGGGTTGAGCAGCGGACTGTCGACTCTTGACTCTATCCAAACGAAGTTGACCATCAGAATGGCCGACATCGCCAAGAGGACCAGTACCCATCCATTGGCGAAACCGTTCTCGTAGCCGAAAACGAAGCCCAAGATCAGGCAAACGGTCGAACCGGTGAACACGGCGGCTCCTACCCCGTCAAAGCTCTCTTCGCTCGACCTGGGTGAAGAAACAATAAGCCGCCGGGAAGCGACCGCGCCGATCACGGCGACGGGCAGGCTGAGCAAAGAGACCCATTGCCAACCGACCGCATATGTGAACAACCCCCCAACTACCGATCCGATCAATCCGGCCGACACCAAGATCCCAAAGGCTCTACCCCGCTCCGACGGCGGAGTCGCTTCGACCAAGAGGCCCAGGCCCAGCGATAGCAATAACGCGGCGCCGACGGCCTGGAATGCCCGGAACACAACCAGCAACGAGAAGTTGGGAGCCAGACCGTACAGGGGAGAGGCGACTGCCAGGATCACGAATCCGTACGGAAAGAGCTTGTTCCTCCCCTTCAGATCTCCGAGTCTGCCTGAGATCACCAACAACGGCGTCGATACCAACAAGAAGGCGACGCGCACCCAGCCGACCGAACGAATCCTGACGAGGTCACTGACAATGAACGATCCCACCGAATCCGTCGCCACCACGGCATTGATCGCGACCAACACAACTCCGAGAGCGACGATGGCCAATACGAGCCACTTCTGGCGGTCGTCCGCGAGTGGGGGAGTGTCGTTTGGTTCGGGATCTAAGGCTATTTATATCTCCAGACGATGCGTCCGCGGCTCGGGTCGTAAGAAGACAGCTCGAGATCGACCTTGTCACCGGGAAGAATGCGGATGAATCGGCCTCGCCGCATCTTTCCTGATGCACGGGCCAAAACTTCCAACCCCCCGTCGATTTCTACTTTGAACATTGCGTTCGGCAGGGTTTCAACAATTGTTCCCTGTACACGAAGGACGTCGTCCTTTGGCAATAGGTTTCCTTTGGTATGACAGTGTTACGGCCAGCGCAGACGTTGTCGTGCGACGGCTCGGAGAGGGTACCGTACCTGACGCAAAGGCGTCATTTCTAGTGGCCCGCGACTTAGCTGGCGCGGGCGCCACGGTCCTGAAGCCTCCCAGGACACAGAACGGGCCCAAGGCCTGGACTATTCCGCCGTCTTTGAGCGCGCATTCAACGTCGCATGCACCTGATCGATGTCATTGGCGCACGTCTTCGACGCCTTCCAATACAAATAGCCGGTCGGCAAGAAGAAGATTTGGAACATTGCGAGCCCCAGGGAGTAGTTGGTCGGCACACTGAAACTGGATGCAAGCCTGCCGGCGGCGACCCCGGTGAGTCCCTGCCCGATTGATCGCCCGACGCCGTTCACCAGATTCCCGAGACCGAAGATGGTGCCCCTGTGCTCAGGAAGGTTCACATCCGTGAGAAGGGCGAACCAGTTCGGTGAGTCCGCCGAGGTGAAAGTGAGAGCAACCAATGCGACGACGAAACTGGCCGCCACGAAGGGGTTGGTGAACACGCTTCCGAACGTTGCCAATACCACCGCCGTGGCATCACCGTCCGTAGGAACGTCGAGTCCATTCAACGGAATGAAGAAGAAGACGACAAAGAACGGCACGGCGGCCAATATGCCGGTCGCAGAGATGAGAGCCCTCGCCCTCGGCGTCCGCTTTTGCAACCGGTCGCCAAGCCACCCTGACGCGATTGAGGTGATACCGCCGAGCTGGAACATCACCCCGAACAAAGCCCCAACCGTTGTCGCAGTGACGATGCTGTAACCCTGCGCCTCGACTTTGGCTTGGTAGAGCAACGGCACCCAGATCAGCGAGCCGTAGGCGATCTGCGCCGAAAAACCCTGGAGGATCAGCCAGCGGTTGGTCGGCTTGTCAATCAGCATCTTGACGTCCGCCAGGGCGATCGTGTGTTCGTACTCGGAGCCAGAGTCGAACAGGGGGGACAGTGCAGGTTCGGCCCTGCCCCTTGGAGGATTGAAAGTGGTGAGGAAAGCCAGTGCGACGACCACCCCCGTGCCGGCCACCACGAGAAACGCCTTGCGCCAGTCCTCGGCCCCAAGCAGCCCGCCCGCTGCCAGCCCAACAATGCCGCCCGCGCCTTGTGACAGACCCCAGAAACTCATCGCGACGCCCCTCCTGGCCGGCGAGATGAAGTCAGAGATAACCGAAAACCCTACAGAGGCGATCGAGCCCAATCCGATTCCGGTGATGACCGACCAGCCTGCAACACCCAGGAGCGAATCGGCCGTGGTGGTGAGGAAAAGCCCCGCCGACCATACGATCGTGCCCCAGAAGAGCAGGTTCTTGCGGTTGCCCTTGTCGCCGAGATATCCCCAACCGACGGCCGTCAAAGCTGAGACGAGAATGGTCAAAGCCGTGACCCAGCCGAGGCTCCCGACGTCTGTGCCTATGTCTTGTGCCATCACTCTGAGTAGGGCCGGGTACAACGCACCCGCCGCATTGTCGAGTGAGGCCAAGAGTACGAAGATGACGACCGTGTAACGAACGTGGCCGACCCCGCCCCAGAAGGCCGGGCGCCTGGTAGAAGACATCTCGGGGACGGTAGTGCCAAGTCCGGGGTCCTCCTGGCAGATCGAGCTGACGTCTGCTGAACAGCGATAAGGCGAGATCGGGTCGTAGCATCTGGTTATGAGTCTCCACAGCTTGAAGGGTCTGGTCGGAAGTCCACCGGTCGCGGTCCATCGGGAATGCCCGCGCCTTGACCAGGTTCGTGGCAGGTCCGGGCTGGGTTTCAGCAACGAATTCGGGCCGACGCCTGACTCTCGTCATCCGCCAGTCGCCCGATTCGGGTGGTCCGCTTTTGGCTGAGACGAGACGGCCCCCTCGCACACTGATCTTGGCATTGGCTGCGGCCGCAGCCATTGCAGTCATCTTCCTCACCCGATCCATTTCTGGCACAGACGAGAGCGATGCCGGGCAGATCCTGGCCGCCGGCGCCGAACAGGCCGACCCGGCTTTGCTTGATGGTGGATGGGTCCAGATCGACCTCCCAGGTACGGCGCAGTTGCGGAACGTTTGGGATGTTGAGGGGATTCTCTACGCGGCTGGCCGAATCCCTCAGACAGGCGAAGCTGTCCTGTGGAGGAGTGGGGAGGGTCGCGATTGGCTCCAGATAGGTGCGTCTGACGGTTCGTTCGCCGGCTCGTCCATCAACTCGATAGTTGTGTTCGCCGGCGAGGTTCTCGCCCTTGGTACGAGGGCGCTGGAGGCATCGGAAGGGTCTCAGATGATCGTGCCGGCCGTTTGGCGCTCGGCAACGGGAGAGGAATTCACGCTGTCGCAAGACCCATTGTCGGTCGACGATGTCACGGCGAGTTCCGGAGGAGGCTTCCTTGGTGCGGCCGTCGCAGAAGGCCGGTTGGTGGTTGTGGGCTGGTCGGGTGGTTCAGGCACCCTGGACGGTGAGGGGGCAGCAAGGGGAGCGGTATGGATATCGGAAGACGGGTCGTCCTTTATCTCCGTCGAGGATGAGCATTCCTTCTCCTCGACGGGGACTGTTATCAGAGACGTGGTCCGTGTCGGAGATTCCGGGCTGATAGCAGTTGGGGGGAGTGGGGGCTCAGCCGTCGTCTGGCAATCGGCCAACGGCGACGCCTGGGAAATCGTGTCCGAGGGCAGCGGGCCGGCCGACGGTGGTGGCGCTTGGTCCGCCGACCTGCTGGTCAGTGGACCGAACGGCGTCATTTCGTATGGCGTATTCCGGCCGGACGCGGCCGAGGCCCTAGGAGACGGGTCCCTTTATTGGTCAGGCTCGGGAGAATGGGAGAGAGTCGATGGAGCCGTCTTCGGCGGAGGCATCCCTAGCGGTGTCGATGCGGACGCGGTCGGTTATGTGGCTGTCGGCGAACAGGACATCGGGGACGGTGAGTCTTCTGGAAGCGCATGGGTGTCTCGCGATGGGGCTACTTGGAACCAGTTGACAGTCGAGGGCCTTTCGGGCGGCGTCTCGAGTGCCAACGCCGTGGCGGTATCTGACGACGGAGTGGCGATCGTCGGTTCGGCCTATGCGCAACCGGCCATCTGGTTCCGTCCGGCGGGCGATCTCGATCAGAACCAGCCGGTGGCAGCCGCCGGGCCTTTGGCCCCGCCCGCCTGGGCGACGGTGTTTCAAGAACAGACGGCTTCGGATGCCAGTCCCGTTTCGATATCTTCCGCCGGCGGACGGTTCTACGGGTTCGCGGCGGAGAGGGTTATTTGGACCTCGGTCGATGGGAGGGAATGGTCGCCAGCCCTTTTCGATGACGTTGGCCTGGGTGACGCCTCTGCCATCATTTCGGTCGTCGAGGCCGGGGACGTTTCCGTGGCCATAGGCGAGGCTGACGGAAGCGGGCTGTGGGTCTCTACCGACGGCAATCAGTGGGGGAGGCCGGCATCGAAACTCCCTTGTTGCGCTGAGGCTCTCTTCACGGATGGCTCCGGTTTCACGGCCCTCTTTGCCGCTGGAGACGCCTGGGTCACGGCCGGATCTGCTGACGGCCTGATTTGGGCAGTCGTTGACGAGAACTTCGACTTTCCCCTCGACGATCTCTGGGAGAGCGCCGCGCTAGGCCCGTCATGGTTCGTTTGGGGCTCAGAAGAGGGCGGCGAGGATATTCGGATGTGGGAATCTGTCGACGGAGGTGGCTGGGTCGAGGCCAAGGGTCCTGACGGAGACTTTGGCGCCGTGGCGTGGGAAGGAGTTTGGCAGTTCCAGGGCCAGATCGTGGTGGCAGGCACGGTCGGTGAGCGCACCGTCGTGTTCACGACGGTCGATGGGCTGACTTGGACGCCGGTACCGCTCCCCGATATCGATGTCACTCCCACGGTCAGGGACGCGGCCCCGGTTCGAGAGGGGTTGGCTTTGTTGCTGGTTCTGGACGGCAGGCGCCTGGCCGTGTCACAGGCGGTCGGAGGACGATTGGAGGAACTCGTGCTCTTGTCACCTAGCGACGGCTTCGGTGGCCTGCGGGCGGTGTTGGTGCCAGGAGCAGACGCGTTACGAACGGTCGGTCCCGACCACGGACGGATGACCGTCTGGGAGTGGATCCCCTAGGACAGACGGGTGTTCCTGTTTCCGCTTGCAGTGGCGACCAGGCCACATCGACAAGGGAGCGGCACGAAAGATGCCGCTCCCTTGAGGAATGTTCTAGTCGTGTTCCGCACGAATGATCGTTACGTCTTTTCGGCTCGAACCCGAAGGGTTCGTGATGACCGCCCGTGACTGGGAGACACGCTGGCACCAATTAGGCGACCAACAACTAGTTGTTGTCGGTATCAGGCTTCGGAGACCACGCCACGATTGCGGGGGAAACGAACTGGGCTGTGGTTGTAGCAAAAGGGTCCATGGTTGTAGCGCGACAGCTTCGTTTCGCAGTCGTTTGTCGTGCAAAACCTGGTGTCTTCGATGGTTTTGGGCCGACGACCCTTCATTCTCCGCCATGCCCGCAGAGTTGCCTGGCTCTCCATTACCGCTCCGTTCCGCCTTGTGGCGAGTAGTCCCTGTGCTGGTTTCGAACGCCTAGCTGTAGCCCAGCCTCCCGCTCTTCCAGTTGTGTACATCATCGGTAATTTGCGTCGATCTGTGGAGCCACAATTAGAAGACCCCCAGAGTGGCTAGTTTGCCACTCAGGGTGGTGATATTTGTTCAGATGGTCTCTCAGGGATTAGAGGCCGGCGATCCCTATGAGATACGCGGAAGGCTTGGGCTCGCCATCAGCCCAGAATGTGATCGACCGTGGCGCGCAGGTCTTGGATCCCAGTCCTTTTCGCAGCGCTGACCCAGACAATCTCTGCTTTGTCTACTTCGAGGCGCGAGGCGAGTTCTTCGCTCCTGCGGTGGCGCTTGGAGGGCTTAACCTTGTCCATCTTCGTCGCCACAAAACGGTAGGAGCATTCAATGTGCTCCAACCATTCGACGGTGCTCAGGTCGAGTTTGGTTGGGCCGATCTCTCCGTCGATCAAGACAAGCGTGGCCGCCAGAGTTTCCCGTTCGATCAGATACGTCTCAATCATCCCGGACCAACGGCGTTGCTCGGATTTCGAAGCCGTCGAGAATCCGTACCCAGGGAGATCGACCAGCCATCGGCCTGATCCGGTCGGCTCACGTTCGTAGACATTGATCAACCTGGTGGCGCCAGGGGTCTTGGACGTTCTGGCAAGGTTGCGCCGGTTGGCAAGTGCGTTGATGAGCGACGATTTGCCTACGTTTGATCGTCCGACCATCGCCACTTCGATGACAGAGTCCGGTAGTTGTTCCATCCTCGCGGCGGATTGGACGAAGTTCAGTCTGAGGGGTTCGGCCATCGCGGTCCGCCGCCAGGGTGCTTCACGGGCCCGGTTTCACAGATAGGTGCCGGAGTACTCGCCTGGTTCTTGGCCCGGCTCTATCGCTCCTCGCGCCCGCATCTCGGCTAGCTGAGATTGAGCCTCTACCTGTTGGCTCACAAGGGAGGCTTGGATGCCGTGGAACAGACCCTCCAACCAACCGACCAACTGAGCTTGTGCGATGCGGATCTCCGACTCGGAAGGCGCGTTTTCCCCGGCCGCGAGAGGTAGGAAGATGTCATCCATTTCGTTTCTGAGTTCGGTCGAGATGACATCTCGCAGCTGATCCAGCGAGCGCTCGTGAACCTCGAGCAATCGGCGCCTGCCTGGCTCATCAGTAGGTGCTTGGCGGACCTCGTCGAGCATTGCTCGAGTCATCGACGCCATCCGGATGAGCTTGGTCGGCTGAGATATGGCCGGTTCCTCCGCCGCTCTTTCGCTTCGTTGGGCGGCTCCTGGCTCGTCGCCTACCACCTCTGGCTTTACGGCCTGTTCGTCAGAATTCTTCGGATCTGTCACCCTCACAGCCTAGGGCAGGTACGAGGCAGTGACCGCACCTATGCGCGACTCCGAGGGCTGGTGGCCCCTGGCCATGTGCGGTTTCGTGCTGGCGCGTATGGGAGGGATGCTTGACCTGTGGCAGGCGCAGCCGTCTTCTTCAACACGTAGTCAGAGTTGAAACACTGGTTATCCAGTCTGAAGTGCGCTAAACTAGCGTTGAGCGTCGCTCTGAGCGGACCACCGCACGGTGTGACGACGCCGGGTCTGGCCAGGGCTCGCAGGCCGAGCAAGGCTACAACAAGCAGGAGACGCACGCCAAGGGAAGGGACCCGATGGCGACGATGAAGGTGAGCGATATGGCCGAGGACTTTCCACCGATTCTCGACGCGACACATGTTGCCAAGCTATTGGGGATGAATGTGCAGATGGTGCGCAAGTACGCACGGGAGGGCCGGATTCCCGCATACAGGCTTCCGGGGGGAAGGACCTTCAAGTTCTTTCGGGATGAGGTTTTTGAATTCCTCCGCAAACACCCGGTCACGGACGAAATCGATTTGAATGAGAGTGTTGAGGCCGACGCCGACTGAGAATTATGCTGAGTCAAGCCCCGCAGCGTGTGGCAGGTGTTTAGACCGCTACGCGGTCATTGTGGGCGACTACCGCATCGAGACTCATCGCAACGTAGCCGGCGCTCCTGTAGCGCTCGTTTTGGGAAGTAGCGATCATTCCGTTGAGCACGGCTGCGGCTGCCGGCGACAGATCACCTTGGGACCTGATCGGCAATGCAGAACCTCGGCGGTGGGCGATCGCCACGTCCAGAGGGTTCATACCGTCGAACGGTTTGGCGCCGCTGACCATTTCGTAGAAAGTCACTCCAAGGCCGTAGATGTCGCATTGAGGAGTAGCCGGCGCGCCAGCGACCCGCTGCGGCGACATGTAATGGATCGAACCGAACACACCGTCAGGCGAAGGTCCGCCGACCTCGGTTGCGATCCCAAAATCTGAGAGTTTCACGCCACCATCGTTTCGGATGAGGATGTTGCTCGGTTTGATATCGCAATGGACTACGCCGCGGCCATGGATGTGACCGAGTGCCCTTGCCAGGGCTCCGACAATTCGGATCGCGGTCGCAGGAGGAAGGTGGCCGCGGCGTAGAATCTGGTCAAGTGCCTCTCCAGGCACAAACTCCTCGACGAGGTACGGTCGAGGCCCGTCATGGTCGGCATCCAGAAGCTTCACGACGTGTTGGTGGTCAATGCGGGCTGCCAACGAGATGCCTCGAGTGAATCGGGCCCTGGCAACCGGGTCACCGGATGCTCTCTTCGACAATCGTTTGACTGCCACGAACCGGCCCAAACGCAGATCACGCGCTAGCCACACCGCGGCATCTCTGCCGGCGGAAAGACGTCGCTCGAGGCGATAGCGCTGATTCCCCACGGTCGTCACAAACTCTCCCTGTAGCTGTGTTGATAGTCCGACGGATCATGTAGAGCAAGGGGTTGTTGCCAGAATACAAGGGAATGGTTCGTTCGACCTAGACAGAATCGCGCCCAAAGTGATCGAAACTACGCACCGTGAAGTAATCCGCTTTCCGCTTTCCGCTTTCCGCTTTCCGCTCTGCTGTCCGGTCGTCGGCCTCCGCTACCTCCACTGTCAGCCGCCTGATCGATCTACGGTCCATTCCGCCACACAACCTCGATTCGACCCAAGGTGGCGACCGATAGCGGATGGCTGGAGGCGGATGGCCCTTCTACCCGCAGGCCTTGGCGAGGAGTGGATAGGGATTGATCGGCTCTATGCCTCTCGGATGGACCTCGAAGTGCAACATGGGCCGAGCCCCTCTTGCGTTGCCGCTGTCTCCGACGTAGCCGACAACGGTCCCGGCAGCCACCTGGCCGCCCGCCCCGAACGAGTCGAGATGGGTGCCCCAATAGACGGTGCCTTCTGCCGTAGTGAGACGGAACTGAATCCCGCCGATGGTTCCCGTGATCTGCTCGACGAATCCTGCTTCGGGGGCTCGGACCGGAGTACCCCTTGGAGCGAAAAGGTCGTTCCCCTCGTGATACCGCCCGCTACTTCTCGGGAAACCCCAGTCGTTGAAGAATGAGGCTCCAGGAACAGGGCAGACCCATCCGCCTCCACCTGGCACTGTTAGACGCTGGCCGACGGTTATCAGGTTGGCGCTCGGTAGCGCATTGATTTCCAGCAGGCGATGCACGGATGTCCCCTGATTCGCCGCGATCCCGCCAAGGGTGTCGCCTCGAGCCACTACGTACACACTGGAATGGGCATGTTCCGGCGAAAAGCTGGGGGGCGGAGGAGAGATTCTCAGCCTGGTCGTCTCAAACACGGTCGAGGTCGTGGACATGCCGTTGGCGCTCGCGACGCTGCTTACGCTTACTCCGTATTTCGCCGCTATGGATGCGAGGGACTCGCCCCGCTGAACCACGTGATTCAGCGGGGCGGATCCACCGGTGGTGCCTGCGCCGGGGACCGAAAGAACTTGTCCAACCCTGATTTGGCTCGAGTTGGAGATGTCGTTTGCGCTGATGAGGGCGCTCAGTGAGACATTGTGGGACACCGCGATTCCACTGAGGACCTCTCCGTACCTGACGGTGTGGGTACCTGAAGCGTGGCCTCCCGTGGATCCGGTGGATGTGGTGGATCCGTGGATTTGCAAGGTCTGGCCGACGACGATCCAGTCGGGATTCGAAATCTCGTTGTGGCTGACGATCGCCGACACGGTTGTGTTGTTGGCCGACGCGATCTCACCAAGGGTCTCGCCCGGTTTGACCACATAGGCGGCGGCGCTGGCCGCGGCTGCCAGACCCATTACGAGGAAGAGAACAGCGGCGGCCCTAATGGCACGCCGCGTACGGTCGTCGAAACGAATGAACGCGGGCATTTACCCTCCACGGCTCCGCCCGCGGTTTGCCAACCTACATCGAATTCTCAGTTTGGCAAGACCCAAACGCAACTCAGAGGGTCGCCAGTTGGTCGCCTTCGATGGGTCAGGGCAGGTGACACCAAGACTGGAGAGTCAGTTCGCCTCGGTCGGAGTCCGGTTCAGATGCTGGCGGTACTCTCGCTCCAGTAGTCCCCAGACCGAGTGATCAAGCCATTGATCCCTTACTTTCAATTCTTCGCGAAGCACCCCTTCCTTCGTGAAGCCGAGCTTGATGGCAACCCGCTCGCTCGGTGCGTTTCCGACCGCGATTCGCAGGATGATTCTGTGCATGTGCATTTCGTCGAAGCCCACTTCGAGGATTCGGCGAGCCGTCTCCGTGGCCACTCCGCGGCTCGTTACAGATGAATTGATCCAATACCCGACTTCACCGGTCCGGAACGCCCTGGAGGTGAACCAGATGGACATGTTGCCGACGTGATTGTCTGGTGCGCCGTCGGCCCTGATCGCGAAATCGTATGCCCTGCCCTCTTTCCAGGCCCGCGTTGAATCCTTGACGAAATTCGTGGCGTCGAGTCGTGAATACCGTTTGTTGGCCCACGGCAGCCACTCATGAAGTTCATCGAATGATTCGACGACCGCGGCATGAAGCGGTTCGACGTCACGACGTCGAAACGGCCTGAGGGTGAACCGCTCCGTATTCCGGTTGTGAGTGTCGAGAGGGCCGTGCATTGGCTGCAGACTATCCTGAATGGCGGATTGAGGGCCGGCCGCTCGTGGAAGATGCCGGTCGTCGTGTGTCCGAACTGGGAAGAAACGCCGGCCCCGTATGATGCGGTGATGCTCGATTGGGACCTTCCTGGATTATCGTCCGGCCCGCCGGCCGGCAACGGCGAACCAAGGGCGGCGGTGCTCGCGGCGCTGTTCGAACAAGACGGCGACATCCGGTTGGTTCTGACCAAACGGCCCATGCACATGCCGACCCATCCCGGCGATCTCGCCTTTCCCGGCGGCAAACCCAAACCAGGCGAGTCCCCGGTGGAGACAGCCCTGCGCGAGGCCAGAGAAGAGGTCGGAATTCTTCCGGAATCGGTCGAGATAATTGGGTTCCTCGACCAGATTCACACCGTGTCGTACGAGCGCATGGTCGTGCCGGTCGTTGGTCGTTTGGCCGAGGTTCCCGAACTGGTTCCTGATCCATCCGAGGTCGCCAGGATCCTGCTGCCCACTCTCACAGAGCTGCGAGATCCAACGAGATGGAGACAAGAGGACTGGGACGGGCACATGTTGGATTTCTTCGAGCTCGAGGACGAGATCCTCTGGGGAGCAACCGCCCGCATGGTGAGGCAGATGTTGGGCCTGAGCCTGGATTGAGTGCCTCTCAAAGCCCGGTGACGATGTGCAAGATTTCGTCGTGTCGCGTCCCGTTGGACGCGACCGCATTCCCGGACCCGTACTCGGCCTGGCCTGAGAAATCGGTGAACACCCCACCCGCCTCCTGGATGATGATGCTCACCGGTGCCACGTCCCAAACGAAAACTATTGGGTCGATCATGACCTCGATTCGACCGGTTGCCACCAAGAAGTAGCCGTATCCATCACCCCAAGTCCTGAGCCGCATCGGACTTGCATGCAAGCGGTCGAGCATATCTTTTGGCAGGTATCCGTATCCGCTTGCCGACAGGACGAACTCGCTCAGTTCGGATCTGGTCGACACTTCGGTCTTGGTTCCGTTGTGGAAGCAGCCGAGGCCCCTGCCCGCGAATACGGTCTCACCCAATGCCGGCAAGTGAATTGCCCCGGCAGCAACCCCATCCTGGTCCTCGACCGCAACCAGAGTGGAGTACAGGGGCACGCCTCTGACAAAGGCTTGCGTACCGTCGATTGGATCGATGATCCAGCGGCGCCTGCCAGAACCCTCGGTCGCGCCCTCCTCCTCGCCGACGATTCCGTCGCCTGGATATCGATCAGCGATCGCCTTTCTGATCGTCTGCTCGGCGGTTCGATCTGCGACGGTCACCGGTGTGCCGTCAGCCTTCACGACAACATCGAGGTCCGGGTTCTGAAACCATTCGAGCGTGGCATCGCCAGCGGTCCTGGCCATGGCCACGACGTCTTCCAGGAGTTGTTCTGCGGATGGATCCTTGGACATTTTGCAATCGTACCGACGGTCGATGTTGTCCTGTGCCTCATGCCTGCCAGGCGACCTTTTGAGAAAGTTTTTGTCGCGGTAAACCCGAATGGGTGTCAGGAGCGATATGTGGGTATGTAGTCGAGCAATCCCCTTGCTCGGTGTTTGTGGGGGAATGGTTCGGTCCCCTGGCCGGAACCATTCAGGTCGAAATTCGTGCCGGCCGGCATTGCCTCTCGTCCGGTCGGCACCATCGACCCACCTGACCCACGGAGGTTCCGCCTCCGAAACGCCGGTGTATTCCGTCCTCGGGCGGAGGACACCGGCGTTTCGGTTTTTCTCCTTCGTCGGAGAACGCAGCGCGGGCTGTCTATCTGCTTTCCGACCGGAGCAGGCCGACGACAATGCCATCGGCCAGCGCCTGCCATGACGCCTCGATGATGTTCTCGTGCACCCCGATGGTGCCCCAAGACCCGACATGGTCCGCTGTCTCGAGCAGCACACGCACTCTGGCTCCCGTCGATTCTCCAGAGTCGAGCACCCTGACTCGATAGTCGATCAGTCTGAGGTCGGCCACTTGGGGGTACTCGATCTTCAACGCCGTTCGCAGCGCTTGATCGAGAGCATGGACCGGGCCGACGCCCTCTCCTGTGGTCACGACCCGAGTCCCGTCCACCAGCACCTTGACCGTAGCTTCCGCTACGACCTCTTCGTTCCTGCGTCGCTCGGTGTAGACCCTGAACGACTCGAGTTCGAAAAAGTCTTGCTCCCAGCCCCCTGCAGATCTGACCAGCAGTTCAAATGTGCCGTCCGCAGTCTCGAAGTGATGACCCCGGTGTTCGAGGTCTTTGATCTGTCCGATGATGACCTTGGCCTGGTCGTCGCTCAGGCTCAGGCCCAGCTCGGAGGCCTTCGATTGAACCGAGGCCTTTCCGGCCAATTCGGAAACGACCATTCGGGTTTCGTTTCCCACCTCCTTGGGATCCTGGTGCTCATAGGCATCTCGACGTCTGGCCAATGCCGAGGTGTGGAGCCCAGCCTTGTGGGTGAACGCAGACGTCCCGATATAGGGCCGATGGGGATCGAGGGAGATATTCACCACTTCGGCGATGTGGTGGGCGATCGGGGAGAGGCTGGCCAGCCGCTCCTCACTGAGTACAGGGATGCCCATCTTCAGCACCAGGTCGGGCAAAATTGTCGAAAAGTCTGCGTTGCCGGTCCGCTCCCCGTATCCGTTGATGCAGCCCTGGACCTGTTTGACGCCTAGTTCAACCGACGTGAGAGTCGAGGCTACAGCGCAACCGACATCGTTGTGGAAGTGCACCCCGATTTGCGCGTCGGGGAGAAAATCTTGGACGGCTTGGACCGTTACCGCCACCTCTCCAGGAAGCTTGCCCCCGTTGGTATCGCAAAGAACGAGGCGCTCCGCTCCCGCTTCAAACGCGGCCTTCAGAACTCTGAGGGCGTAGGCCGGATTGGCGGTGAACCCGTCGAAGAAGTGCTCGGCGTCATAGAACACCTTCCGCCCCTTGCCCTGGAGATAGTCCACCGATTCGGCGACCATCGCCACGCCCTCGTCCAGGTCGACCCGCAGGGCCTCACGCACGTGGTAGTCCCATGCCTTGCCGACGATGCAGATGACCTCGGTCTCTGCGTCCAGCAATGCGCTGAGCTGTGCATCGTCTGCCACGTTTCCGTTTGGACGCCTTGTCGAACCGAAAGCCGTCAGGGTGGCATTCGAGAACGACAGCTCGGTTTTGGCACGCTCGAAAAACTCGTTGTCCTTCGGGTTGGCTCCCGGCCAACCGCCTTCGATGTAGCCGACTCCAAGATCGTCCAACAGTCTGGCAACCCGTAGTTTGTCCCCGACCGTGAGGGAGATGCCCTCCTGCTGCGATCCGTCTCTCAATGTCGTGTCGTAGATCTCGAGTTCGGGTTTCATGTTCTCTCCGTGGCGGGGCTGGGCAGCAAAAAACCCCTTGCTGGGCAAGGGGTTCGGGGCGCATACGGTTGTTGCGTATGCGCCTAGGTGATGATGACGATCATTTCGACAACAGTCATAGGGGTTCGAGTATGACCTGAGCCGCCTCGACCGTCAACATTTTCGCGCTCGCCGGCGATTATCAACGCCAGGCGGCCGTCCACTCGCTACCGTCGTAGACCATGTTCGCTCAATCTCTGGCAGGTGCCTGCGGCTCCGATCCCGGAATCATCTGTGAGTTGGTCTTCAACCTGACCGGTAGTGAGTCGGTCGCCTCGCTATCTGAGTCTCTGACCAAGCCTCTCAGGGTCGCGGTGATCCTCATAGTTGCCTGGGTTCTGGCGAGACTGGTCCGCAGGGCCATCCACCGGACGACGGAGAGTTGGGTCACAGGCCAAACGACCAGGTTGGAGGCGGCCAAGGCGACGCCACAAGAGGGTGGCCGAATCGAATCTGCCAGACGGCGGATTTCGCAGACGGCCATCAAGGCGGAAAGAGGGCAGCAGCGGGCGAGGACGCTGAGCGACGTGCTGGAGTCGACCGCTTCGCTCGTCATCTATTCGATTGCTGGGATGATCGCCCTCTCAGAGTTCAATGTGAACCTTGGTCCCCTGATCGCCGGCGCAGGAATCGTCGGGGTGGCAGTCGGATTTGGGGCACAGAGTCTGGTCAAGGACTTTCTGTCTGGCATCTTCATGTTGCTGGAGGATCAGTACGGCATCGGAGACATCGTCGATGTGGGCGATGCTTCGGGTGTCGTCGAAGAGGTCAGGCTGAGGACCACTCAGATCCGCGATGTGGAGGGAACGCTCTGGCACATCCCCAACGGCGAAATTCGCAGGGTCGCCAACAAGTCCCAGGATTGGGCGAGGGCTGTGATGGACATCGAGGTCGCATACGACACCGACCTCCGCCACGCAATGGCGACCATCAAGGCTGTGGCGGTCGATGTCTGGAACGATCACCTCGAGAATGCGACGATCCTCGAAGAACCGGAGATATGGGGAGTCCAAGAGTTCGGGGCTTCTGCCATTGTCATTCGCCTGGTGGTCAAGGTAGAGCCGGCCGAACAGTGGTCGACTGCCAGGGAGATTCGCAAGCGCCTCAAGTGGGCTTTCGACGAGGAAGGCATCGAAATCCCCTTTCCCCAGCAGACTGTTTGGTTGCACAACGAGCCAGGGGAGACCGAATCAGGAGCTAAGCCACCTCCCGCCGAGAAGTTCCTGCCGAGGGGCGGCGTGGAAGGCGAGATGTAGTGACCCTGATGCGACTCAGCGGTTTGCCTGAGCCCCTGACAGCGTGCGGTCGTCGAGTGGCTCGTCTGCCAACAGTCGAAATCTGAAGACAGTCCAGCCGTCGACCCGCATCGACTCCACGTCGCCATTCATCAGTCTGGCGAGCTGACGGGAAACTGACAGACCGAGACCCACCGCTCCAGGGCCACGATCCGTCCCCCGCGTGAAATATGGCTCGAAGAGGCGAGCAGCTACCTGGCCAGTCACGGCCGGGCCGTTGTCTGCCACATCGATGGTGGCCGATTCCCCTTCGCTGTTCAGCCTCACTTCGATCAGCGAGCCTCCATATCGAAGGGCGTTCGAGATCAAGTTCCGAACTATCTGTCTTGCCCGCACAGGATCACAGAAAGCCTCCGTTTCCTGTCCAGAAACCGAAATCACACTTGAATCGGTCAGCGACTGTATCCGGGAAGATTTGATCACCGAGTCGATCAGAGGTCGCAGTTGGGTTTTGGTGTTGAGGATCGCCAATCCCCCGCTCTCGACGCGTGCGGAAGTCAAGAGATCTTCGACGATTTCGGTCATATCTCTGCCCTGCTCTGCGATCAACGCCAGATATTCGTGTTGTGGCGTTCGCGGGCCCTCGAGCATCGCCTCGGCGAATCCCAGAATTCCGGTCAGTGGCGTCCGCAGTTCATGGCTTACTGCTGCGATCAGAGAGTCCTTTGAGGCGATATTCTCCTGAATCTGTTTGTGCTCGTTCTGTCGGTTCCAGAACAGACGTATCAGCTCCGCCATAGACTGGAGAGCGAGTTCGATGGCGTCGTCTATGACGAAATCGGTCGAGCTGCTCGCAACGCCGATCGTGCCCTCCCATGCGCCTTCTAGGATGATCGGGGCCAGTAGTCCAGAGCCGAGGTTCCATTCCGCCGCTTGACTAATTTCGGGTCCTGACAGGGACCTTGCGTCGAACCTGTGAGTAAGTCCCTTGGCGAGGTCGTCGTGAGCCAGTTGGAACTTCCACCACCTCATCCCGTCCGGGGAGACGTATGGCGCCCCGATGGCATGCTCACGAATGGGAGTAGGCGGAGAAAATCCGGGCCGCGCTTTGCGGGTCAGAAAAATGGAGTCCGCGCCAGTTGCGTGCAATACATGGGAAAGAGCGCGCCCGGCCTCGTCTTCATTGATAGTTGTAAGGAAGTGCCGGCTGGCTGTATGCAGGGCAGTCTGCAATCGAGCCCGCCTTGCGTTCGCCTCAGCCGCCTCTTGGTATTGGCGTATCAACCCGACCGTGAGCCAGGACATCAGGCCCAAGGCCACCGCGGGGATTCCGGCCCTGAGGACTACGTCCTGGGTCACGACCCCGTCTTGGACAGCGGACCAGGCCCCCCATGGCGCCATGAACGCGACGACTCCTGCGATCGTCCACGGCCACTTGTCTCCTGCCTTGATGGCCAGAACCAGGCCGATCACGAACAAGACGATCAGTGTGATCACCGAGTCGCTCCCGCCCACCTGCATGCCTTTTAGGTTCTCCAGGACATTGAGGGTTATGACCGTCCCCGCCGTAGGGATCAGGAGCCATGTCGAGTTGGGTTTGGTGCGACAGAGTTGCCAGATCGTGATGGTCATCGTCAGGACGTATGGGATGCGGGGTTTCGTTATGAGCGAATCCCCTGTCGTCGCAGAGACCAATGCGTCCACGATGAAGACGATCGGGACCGTGAACAGCGAGGCCCTGAGAACGGCGCGATCTAGACGTTCGAGGATAGATCGGCTGACAGCCGAGGACGGATTGCTCACGACACCCCCTGAGAAGTTGACTACCCGCGCCTCGGTCAAGTATTTGGCTCACAGTATCGCCGCCCCGCATGGATTGCGCGGTATCTGCGAGGTGTTGGCCACGGCCCGGCCAGTCACCTGTGATAGTCTCGCGAGCGATGATTGCGAGGGCTCGTTTGCCCGTCTCCTGGTGGCAAGCCCACTTTTCATAGCCGCGCGCCAACCTTGTCAGACGCCGGCGCAAGTCGGCGTTTTTCGCGTCTGCAACCGATTTCCTAGGAGACAGACCATGACCGAAAACCGACTCTTCTCAGGCATCCAGCCAACGGGCGAGATCCACCTCGGCAACTACATCGGAGCGCTTCGCAACTGGGTCTCGATGCAGGAGGAGTATGAAGCCATCTACTGCGTCGTCGATCTGCACGCGTTGACGGCCCCCCAAGGACCTGCCGAGCTTCGGGAAGCGACCATCCGCACTGCCAAGGCGCTCCTGGCAGTCGGTATCGACCCGGATCGGTCGCTGCTCTACGTCCAGAGCCACGTCCCTCAACATGCAGAGTTGGCCTGGATTCTCGGGACTCTTGCCTCGATGGGTCATCTGAGCCGGATGATCCAGTACAAAGAGAAATCTGAAAAGGGCGGCCAGAACCTAGGCCTGTTCGCCTACCCGGTGCTCCAGGCGGCCGACATCCTCATTCATCGTGTGCACGTCGTTCCGGTCGGAGATGATCAATCCCAGCACCTCGAATTGACCCGCGAGTTGGCAGAGCGCTTCAACACTCGGTTCGGAGAGATTTTCCCCGTGCCGGCGACGATCACCCCGAAAATCGGGGCGAGAGTGATGTCTCTCAAGGATCCGACGGCCAAAATGTCGAAGTCGGATCCTGACCCCAAGAGCCGGATCGATATCACCGATTCGGCGGACCTGATACGAAAGAAGATCAGATCGGCGGTCACTGACTCCGGGATCGGAGTGCGATACGACACCGAAGACAAGCCGGGGATCTCGAATCTGTTGGACATCACGGCTGCGATGTCTGGACGAGCGATCGATGAGCTTGTCGCCGAGTACGCCGACCTGCAGTACGGATCGTTCAAAGATGCCGTAGCTGACGCCGTCATAGACGGGCTGGAGCCGTTCCGTTCGGCGTATTCTGCGATGACCGACGACTATGTGCGCGACGTAATGGCCTCGAGCGCAGAGCGGGCCATCGACTCCGCCGCCGCCAGTTTGGCTGGGATCCGCGAGGCAGTCGGCCTCAGCTGATCAGGTCCACTTCGGATGCAAAAAGAAGCGCCATCACCTGGATGAGGTTGAAACTGCTGTGGAGCAAGATCGGCGCAGACAGCGATTTGGTCTTCAGTCTGACAAGGGCCAGGACCAACCCCACTCCGAACAGGACGATCAGGGGAGGGATGACGAGCCGGACCGCCTCTACAGCTCCGCCCTCGACGGATGGGTTGAACCCGAGGAGGTGGGGGAGTGAAAAAGCGACCGAAGAGGCGACGACCGCCACAGTGGTGGAATTTCGCTGAAGGATCGTGTCGTACAGGAGGCCCCTGAACAGCAGCTCCTCGATGATCGGCCCGAATATCCCGATGCCTGCCACGATCGCGAACGCGGTGATACCTGCCCCCGATCCTGCCACCATGTCCACGAGTGCCTGAGCGTTTTCGTCTCCCGCTCCGAACAACGGTTTCAGGACGAGAGTGAGGCCCGCGGACCCGGCCACGAGCGGTGCGCCGGCCAAGACCCACGGCCAATCCCTTGGGTTCACTTCGAATGAGAAATCGCCGGCGAAGTTGCCGGTTCCATGTCGGTGACTGAGCCAACGCAGGACCAGGAAGTTGGCGAGGAGTTGGACCGGCAACAAGAACCAGAAGGTCCATTCGTTCGAGATCTCGACATTCACGCTCCCGGATTCGGCGTCGAGGCTCGCCCCGCCGACGATGATGAGCACCAAGACTGACGCCACCAGACTGGCGCCGACGCCTGCCCCGAACACTGCAAGGCTGTGCCAATATCGCCACTCCGGCCTGGCAGCGCTGCCTTCGATATCTACCCGATCCATAGACGCAGCAGAGTAGCGAGCCGGTTTCGGCCTGCGGTCGGAAGCCCGCCGGTTTCGGCCTGGCGGCCGAAACCCTAAGAGAGTTTGCGCCGTTCGCTGCGCCCACTAACCGCAAACTCTCGGGGTGTAGGCCGATCGACCGAGCTCGATCGCTGTGGCTGTGGCTGGTAGCGTTGCCAGGCGCTGGTTCTTCGGAGGGTTTGGGTGGATATCGATATTGGCATTGGCAAATCAGGAAGACGAGCCTACGGATTCGACGACATTGCGATCGTTCCCAGCCGACGCACGAGAGACCCAGAAGATGTCAGCTTGGCTTGGGAGATAGACGGATTCCGTTTCGCGCTTCCGATGATGGGATCTGCCATGGATTCGGCGATTAGTCCAGCGACAGCGGCTCTCATCGCGGAATTGGGAGGCCTTGGAGTTCTGAACCTCGAGGGCCTGTGGAGCCGCTACGAGGACCCGGCTCCATATTTTGATGAGATTGCTTCTCTGCCACCAGAGAAAGCGACTCGGCGGATGCAGGAGATCTACCTCCAGCCGATCGACGCCGGCCTCATGCGGGCGAGGATCGAACAGATGGGGGCATCCGGATCAGTCACCGCGGCCTCTCTGACCCCTCAGAGGGTGCGGCAGTATTCGGACACAGTTCTCGAAGCCGGCTTGAACATGCTGGTCATCCAGGGGACGGTCGTGTCCGCCGAGCATGTTTCCAGCCGTGACGAACCGCTGAACCTCAAGAACTTCATCGCGGAGTTCGAGCTGCCAGTGATCGTGGGCGGATGCGCGTCCTATTCCACTGCCTTGCACCTGATGCGGACTGGTGCAGCAGGAGTCCTTGTCGGCGTCGGACCAGGCGCTGCGTGTACGACAAGGGGGGTGCTCGGGGTTGGTGTGCCCCAGGCCACCGCGATCGCAGACGCGGCGGGCGCGAGAATCCAATACTTGGATGAGACAGGACGTTATGTTCACGTCATCGCCGACGGTGGCATGCGGACAGGTGGCGACGTTGCCAAGGCAATCGCTTGTGGAGCAGACGCAGTGATGATCGGGTCACCGTTGGCGTCCGCAGATGAAGCTCCAGGCCAAGGTGCGCATTGGGGCATGGCGACCTTCCATCCGACCCTGCCAAGAGGCGCAAGGGTCATGACCGGGACACTCGGCAGCCTCGAGGAGATCTTGGTTGGACCTGCTCACGAGAACGACGGGCGCCGGAATCTGTTCGGCGGGTTGCGGGTATCCATGGCGACCACCGGATACGCAGACCTCAAGGAGTTCCAGAAAGCCGAAGTGATGGTGGCTCCTTCGCTGAAGACGGAGGGCAAGGCCCTTCAGCTTTCCCAGAACGTCGGGATGGGGTAGGCCAGTGTTCGGCTCGCTGACGTGAGCTTCAAGAGGCGCGGGGCGGTGCTGGTCGTCGACCTCGGCGCCCAATACGCCCAATTGATTGCGAGACGGGTCAGGGAAGCACACGTCTATTCAGAGATAGTTCCCCGCAGCATCACAGCACTGGAGATCCGTGAACGAAACCCGATCGGCGTCATATTGTCCGGCGGTCCTGCCTCTGTGTATGCCGACGACGCATACGAAATAGACGAAGAAATCCTGGCGCTCGGCGTTCCGATTCTCGGTATCTGCTACGGACATCAGGTAATTGCTCACAGTCTTGGCGGTACCGTCGCCAAGACCGGGACTGCCGAGTACGGGAGAACGGAGATGGTCGGCACCGGCGCGGGGGTCCTTCTTGACGGGTTGCCCGAACACCAATCAGTCTGGATGAGCCACGGCGATTCGGTGACGACTGCGCCAGATGGGTTCACGGTCACGGCGTCAACCGAAGGTTCACCCGTCGCTGCGATGGAGAACCGCTCGGCCGGCATCTTTGGGGTGCAATACCACCCTGAGGTAGCCCATACGCCTCGCGGCGACGAGGTGTTCAAACACTTCCTGTACGAAGCTTGCCAGGCTCCGCCCTCTTGGACTCGCCATTCGATAATCGAAGAATCGTTGGCCGCCGTCCGTAGCCAGATCGGTGATTCTCAGGTCATCTGCGGGTTGTCCGGCGGTGTCGATTCGTCGGTTGCCGCTGCCCTGGTGCACGCGGCGGTCGGTGATCAGCTCACCTGCATTTTTGTCGACCATGGCTTGCTGAGAGCAGGCGAAGGCGTACAGGTCGAGGAGACTTTCCGGCGCCACTTCGACATCAACCTGATCCATGTCAAGGCTCAAGACCGCTTCTTGGATGCGCTGGCGGGTGTGACCGACCCGGAGGCCAAACGCAAGATCATCGGCGAATTGTTCATCAGAGTTTTCGAAGAGATCGCCGCCGAAATCTCCGATGCCCAGTTTCTGGTTCAGGGGACCTTGTATCCAGACGTGATCGAGTCAGGGACCGGTACGGCCGCGAAGATAAAGACGCACCACAACGTTGGGGGCCTTCCTGACGACATGGTGTTCGACCTCGTGGAGCCCTTGCGAGATCTTTTCAAGGATGAGGTGAGGGCCGTCGGTGAAGAGTTGGGTCTACCCGCCGAGATCGTCTGGCGCCAGCCATTTCCCGGTCCCGGTCTGGCTGTGCGCATCATCGGTGATGTGACATTGGAACGTCTCGAGATACTTCGGGCCGCGGACACCATCGTCGTGGATGAAATACGCAAGGCTGGGTTGTACGGAGAGATTTGGCAGTCGTTCGGCGTGCTTCCGGCGATCCGGTCTGTGGGAGTGCAGGGCGATGAGCGCACGTACGCATACCCGTTGATCGTCAGAGCAGTGATGTCCGAAGATGCGATGACCGCAGACTGGGCGCGGCTTCCGTATGACGTCATGGAGGCAATATCGAGTCGGGTGATGAACGAGGTGCCAGGCATCAACCGGGTCGCCTATGACATATCGTCGAAGCCCCCTTCGACGATAGAGTGGGAATAACGGCCTCAAGTGGCCATTCACAGTGGTCGAAACCCTCAAAGAGGCTGACGAACCCCTGGGATATCCATGGATTGGGGAGACAACACCGAACTGCAGGACATCTTCAGAGCCGAGGTGGTCGAAATGGCCGGCCGGTTGTCGGGAGGTGCCGACAGCATCATCGACGATGTCTATTCAGCCTCGCCTACCAGCGATCTCGCCAGAGCCGCCCACACCATCAAAGGTTCAGGCAAGGTAATGGGTTTCGAGTACGCGGCAGACGCCGCGATCGACCTGGAGGGCGTGTGGAAGGCGATAGAGGCAGGAACCCTCAGGCCTACCGGTGCCCTTGGTGCACATCTCAAAGCCGTTGCCGAGGCCTTGCCGACTGCGGTGAACAGCGGCTCTGAAGCGGACAAAGCCGCACTCAGGGCCGCATCCGAAGGACTTAGGCGGCATCTGGAACACGATCTTCCCACCAGCCCGCCACCGAATGGCCCTCCTAGAAAGCCTGAGGTCGATTCGGCCAAAAAGCCCGGCCCACCAGATCCTCCAAAGCCTGCCGAACCGCCGTCCGCCCACCTGGCAGACAATCCGGAGCCCCAGGTCGACCTCGGTGGACTCCTGTCGTCTCTTCACGACCGAATGGCAGGGACGACCACCAGGGTCGAGGTACAGCGCCTTTACCAGCTGATCAACCGGGCAGTCGAGGCAAGACTCGATGCGAGCGTCCTGAGCGCGAGCCTCACACCAGACGGAACCTTCGATTCCTCGGATGAGAGCGCCACCGACGCCGTTGCTGCTTGGCGCATGGCGACCGAGGTGCTCGAATCTGCCCTCTTGGATGTCGAGCGGCAGGCTCTGGCGCTGTCGAGTGGCCGGCTCCGCGAGTTGACCAGCGCCTTCCCTCAGCTGCTGCGGTTCATCTCGAGGCGTACTGGCAAGGAGGTGCGATTCGAACTTGTTGGGGACAATCTCGACATCGATCGCCAGATCCTCGAACGTCTCCAGGAGCCACTCCGCCACCTTCTGGTCAACGCCGTCGACCATGGTATCGAGTCTGCCGAAGAACGGCTTGCCGCCGGAAAGACACCCACCGGCAACATCGCCTTGCGTGCAATGGTGAGCGCCCACCGGTTGCGGATCACAATCGAGGATGACGGGCGAGGAATCGATTGGGCTGCTGTGGCCAAGGAGGGGTTGAAGCGAAATCTTCTCACGCCCAGCTCGACGCACGACTTTGCCGAACTCTCCGCGCTTCTGTACCAATCGGGGTTTTCGACTCACGACGTGGCCAACGATCTGAGTGGCGACGGACTCGGATTGTGGGCGGCTGCCCAGGCCGCCGAGCAACTAAACGGGACGCTATCGGTTGAATCGAATCCTGGGCGCGGTACCACCATCACCTTGACGCTCCCTTCGTCCCTCGCCCTCCAAGACCTTCTGCTCGTCGAATCCGAAGGCCAGCGTTGGGGCATTCCGGCCACTGCGGTGGAAGCCACGATGGATCTCGCCGGTTCCGGGATTGAGGACGAAGGCAACCAGCAGGCAGTGTTGTACAACGGCGAGAAGATCCCGGTCGCGAGCTTCGCTACTGTCGTCGGTTTGCGCGAAGCAGACGATGCCACCCAACTCGTCGTCCTGTCGACCAGGACAGGACCGGTTGGATTGACGGTGCCAGTCGTCATCGGTCGCCGTCAGGTTGCCGTCAAAGGCATAGGTCCGATGCTCGGTGGGGTGGAGCATCTGACAGGTGCGGCGATGCTGGGTGGCGGCCAGGTTGTGGTGATCGTCGAACCGAACCGCCTTGGTGAGTTGGTCAGGGTCAGGCCAACTGAACTCACCAGCCGCCCAAGGGTTCTTGTGGTCGATGATTCTGCGGGTGTGAGGCAGCTGGTCGCCGCTGCCCTATCCAGTAGTGGGTTCGAGGTGGTCTTGGCAGGCGAGGCCGACGCAGCCCTCGGACACCTCGAAAGGGAGCACTTCGACGCTCTGGTGGTCGATTACCTGATGCCAGGATCCGACGGTGTTGAACTGGTGCGCGATGTGCGAAGGACTCAATCCGCGCTAAGGATCGTCATGGTTTCGGGTGTTGCGACCGATGAAGACAAGGAGAGAGCATGGTCGGCGGGCGTAAATGCCTATCTCGACAAGTTCGATCTGCGGCAGGGCGTGCTCGTGCAGACGCTTCGTTCGCTGCTCAGACTTGCCGCCGAACCTCTCCCGACGTTGAAGGAGGTGTGACATGCGAATACTCGTAGCCGATGACAGCCCGGTGATTCGTGGCGCGGTGACCGAACTCCTCACAAAGAACGGTTTCGAAGTCGTTCAAGCTGCAGACGGAATCGAGGCGGTGCAGAAGTTCTACTCTGAGCTGCCCGATCTGGTGTTGCTCGATCTTCAGATGCCGGGTCTCAACGGTTACGTCGCGTGCCGATTGATAAAGGAAGATTTCAAGGTCGCTCATATTCCGGTCATCATTCTGACGGCGCACCAGACGGCCGAAGACCGCTACTGGGCACACAAGTCGGGCGCTGACGCCTATATCACCAAAGACCACCTCGGCTCAGATCTGCTCGCAGCGATCCGGTCCGCGAGAGCCTCGCGGGCGCTGGCGGAATTGACGGGAGGCGAGGAGCGTGAGCCGCTCGATCAGGTTGGCGTTATGAGTCGAGTTTGCGAAATGCTCGATCGTCAGTTGCTGGAAGCGTCGATCGTCAACGACATCGTGACCCTCGCCACGAAGACTCTCGACCTGCGGTCAACCGTGCAACAGGTGCTCCAGATCGTCAGGCGTTTTGTCGAGTACGACGTCGCCGGGCTTGCCCTACGGGAGGACAAAACCCTTGGCATTCGGGCGTCTGGGCCCCTCAGCCGGGACGACATCAATCAGTTCAGAGGTCTGGTTGCCGGGCACTTCGAGCAAGCCATCTCGGCCCCTGTCGAGCCATCGGGGTTGACGGTCTGGTTGGATGAGGATGCCGTGGTCGACAACGATTCGGATACCGGGGGTCTGCCCTCCTTCTGGACACTGGCTCTGCGTTCCAGGAGCGAAGTATTGGGCATGTTGGCTCTCGGGAGCGCCAAACCCGGTCTGTACACCCCCCAGATCGTTCGCACACTCCGGATGGTCGAGTTCCCCATGTCGATGGTGGTTGAGTCTGCATACCACCATCAAAAGATGCTCGAGCAAGAGGCCAGGATGAGCCTCTCGTCCCTCTATCAGCGCTCCTGACCGGCACCCCGCTTTCAGCTTCGTGAGGATTGGATCCCTCGTCCAAGGTGACCTCCGATCCGGTCGCCGACTACTAGTCGCCACCCTGATCTAGCGGTCCGGCAGGGGCAAGTGTCCCAGCCGCGGAGCCCACATCTCCTGGCGCGGCGTAGGACGCGGCCCTCAACCACAACGTGATGCCGGCCGATACCACAATGAGCGTTCAAAACGGTCGGGTGCCGGATCCTCAGACCGTTTCTGAGGCGAAGGTAGCCAATAGGAGAATCTGTTCTAGTGGAGATGGTGGCCAGATGAGTGGCTCGGACTATTTCGTGCCATTGGTTGGGGGGTTTGTCACGGTCGTCGCCGTGTTCCTTTCTGTGCGAGCTGTTCGAGTGGCCAAGGATCGGGAGAATTCTGCCAAAGAGGCCGCTGATTTCGCAAACCAGATGAAGAACGAGTTCGTGGCGATGGTCAGTCACGAGCTGCGGACCCCTCTGACATCCATTGCTGGTTTCTCAGACACGTTGCGAGCGAGCTGGAGGACTCTGCCTGCCGAGGAAGTCGACGAATTCTTGAGGATCATCACCGCTCAGTCTCACCATCTAGGCGAGCTGGTCGAGGACGTGCTGGTGATTCCGAGGCTCGAGGCCGGCCGACTCCATCTCGACATGAAACGTTTTCAGCTCTCCGAAGTAGTCCAGGAGGTCACAGACACAGTGTTCTCTGCGCCGGGGAGCCGCGAGGCAGCGGTGGCCATCGGTGGATCCATCGCGCCGTTCGCCGATCGCAAACGTGTGCAGCAGGTCGTTCGGAACCTCTGCGAGAACGCCAGAAAATACGGTGGCGAGCAGATCCTGGTCGAGGCCAGCCCCGTCGGGAACTTGGTGATGGTCGTTGTCTCTGACGACGGGCCTGGCATCCCGCCCGCCGACCGCACCCGAATCTTCGAACACTTCGAACAGCTGACCAAAGGTGACTCCCGCAGTGAGAACGGGATTGGGCTCGGGCTGCCGATCGCCAGGCGCCTGGCCAGATCCATGGGCGGCGATCTCTGGTACGAAGATCGTTTCCCGACAGGCAGCCGGTTCTGCTTCACCCTTCCCGCCGGTCCGCCTGAGCCGGATCCTTTGGAGATCGAAACGTTCGCCGAGGAGCCGGAGCGCAGGGCGAGCTAGTCGAAGGCGAGTGTCCGTCGCAGCTTCGCGTGTTGGTTCGTCGCTCGACCGCGCAGGTCTAGCCATGCCTGCCAGCCGGGTCTTGGCGTACCATCTGACCTCTACAGGTCCATTGAGGCGAACGGCTCTTCGTTCACCAGGTCTGCCGAAGACAAAGGTCCAGATTCGCAGTGGAGCGTCAATGCGATCGAGCTGTTCGAAGATCAAGGCGATGAAATCGTTCTGCTCAGCTTCGGACCCTGGCAGCAGGGCGAGGTCGGGGTCTGCGATCCATCCGATCTCGGTGAAGAACGCAGGGAGACCCACTCGATCCGTGATCTGGGTGTAGTGGTCGGTCGGTAGATCAGAAGGGTCCTCGGGCACGAGGCTCGGGGTATGTCGTGAAACCCACGGCGTCCGCGCCGGCGAAACGATCGATGATGTCCCCGGCTTGACGACGGATCCGCCAAACCACCCGTCGCGACGACTCAGCAGCCGCTCGTACTGGAACGTGACGAACAACTTTGTCTCCGGAGACTCCCGACGGACCACCGAGAGGGCCTCGTCTCCCATAGAGCGACGGTGGCCTCAAACCCGGCTGAATCACCGGAGGCCAGCATGTTGACCTCGTTGGCGAGGCCGAGGTACGCAGGGCGGTGCTTGGCGACGAAAGCCCCGAGCGACTGGAGGTAAGCGGTCCTGGTTGGCTCGTCGATCGGCCTGATCAGCTCGCCTGCTGGACTTGCGCTCGCGACCGCCGTGAAATCAAGGCTGCGTTGGTCGGCCAGCGTTGCTGCTACATCGAAAACCGTGCCGTCCAGCTCAGCCCAATCGCTCGCATGGAACAGAACGTCGAAATTTTCTTCGCCAACGTGATTGGACAGGGCACTAGCGTCGGGCTTGATGAACAGAACCCGCGGAGGCTGGGAGTATGGACAGAACCGTCACGATCGAGGTGTTTGCGGACATCAACTGTCCGTTCACCCATGTTGGCCTCGAGCTCGTCACTTCGGAACTGGCGAGCCATGAAATATCGTTCGAGTGCTGGGTCCGCGCCTGGCCACTCGAGTGGGTAAATGGTCTTCCACTCGACGCTGAATCAGTGCGATCCAAAGCTGATGTCTTGCGGGACGAGCTGGGAATCGAACGATTCTCAGGGTTCAGGACAGATCGATGGCCTGCCACCACGATTTCGGCGCTCAATCTGGCAGCTGACGCATACCGCGTGGGCCCCCAGGTGGGTCTGAGCGTTAGCCTGGGCCTCCGGGATGCTCTTTTCGAGCGCGGTCGAGATATCAGCGACCCACAGGTCCTGGCCGGCATCGCGGCTGCCAACGACCTGCCTGCGCCTTCCGCCGAGCCGACCGAGGCCGTGCTTGGCGACTATGCCGAGGGCCGGCGTCGTGGCGTCAGGGGTTCTCCTGACTTCTACGTTGGAGACGAGGAGTTTTTCTGTCCCTCACTGGAACTCGGCCATGACAGTTCCGGTCATCTGACGGCCAGTTTCGACATTGCCGGTCTCAGGCGCTTCGTGGCCCGCGTCGTCGACCCCTAAGCCCAGTGGGTTCGGCCGCCCTGTTCAGCAATCTCGGGGCCAGTCTCTGCGGTGTTGCGATTGACTCGCTAGGCAGGGCGACGAATCACACCCGCGTGATTCGATGCCTGCGAAGCAGGTACCATCCGCTCTGTTGTGCACGTTTTTGATACCGAGCCGGACCAGGGCGCCGTTCCAGCGGAATCGCCTCTGTTCGCTGACCTGAACCCTTCCCAGCGCGAGGCGGTGGCCGCCACCGAGGGACCGGTGTTGGTGGTGGCGGGGGCGGGGTCGGGCAAGACGAGGGTCCTGACCTATCGCATCGCCCATCTGGTTCGTGACCTGAACGTGCCTCCATCCGCGATTTTGGCGATCACCTTCACCAACAAGGCTGCGGACGAAATGAGGGAGAGGGTTGCGGCCCTGGTCGGCGGTGCAGTCCGCAACATGTGGGTTTCGACGTTTCACTCTGCTTGCGTTCGGATCCTGAGGCGCGAGGCGTCCAGGCTTGGCTATCGATCGTCCTTCACGATCTACGACGCCCAAGACTCGTTGCGAGCCATCACTCTGGCCATCAAGGATCTCAACCTCGACCCCAAGAAATTTCCGCCGCGCACGATCAGGGCCACGATCTCGGCGGCCAAGAACGAGCTGATCGACTACGAGACGTTCGGCGGCCAGAACAACGGCTACTACAACGAGAACGTGGCAGACGTGTACCGGCTGTACCAGCAGCGCATGGTCGAGGCCTCGGCGATGGACTTCGATGACCTGCTGATGGTCACCGTCGAGCTGTTCGGCGCCTTCCCAGACGTGCTCGAGTACTACCAGGAACGATTCCGCTACGTCCTGGTCGACGAATATCAGGACACCAATCGGGCGCAGTATCAGCTCGTCAAGATGTTGGCCGCCCAACACCGCAATCTGTGCGTTGTGGGTGACAGCGACCAGTGTCTCCCTGCCGACGTGCAGATCAGCACGCTTTCGGGTTCGGTCCGGATCGCCGACCTGGCGGAGGGTGACCGGGTGCTTGGAATCGGCGGCGACGGATCGGCGACTGAGGCAAGGGTGGCTGCGGTCAGGTCGTCTACCTATGCGGGCCGCCTGTACAGGGTGTGGGCCGGCGAGCGGACCATCGAGGGCACTCCCCACCACATCTTGCCGGCCCGCCTCGACAACCTTTCTGGGTCGCACATTGTGTACCTGATGTATAGATCTGACAAAGGATTTCGCATCGGCCTCACGCAATCCTTCCGTCAGAGCAATCGCGGGAAACGAGATATCGGGTTGAGGGTCCGCTCCAATCAGGAGCACGCTGACAAGGCATGGATTCTCAGGCTGTGCGACTCGCGGGCTGAGGCAAGTTTCTGGGAGGCGAAACTCTCAGCAGAGTACGGCCTTCCCACTACGTGTTTTCATTCGGTAGGGCGCGAGCTGACAATGGACCAACCCTGGATCGACCGGCTCTACGACGAGCTCGATACGGTCTTGGCGGCAAAATGGCTCATGCACGACTTGGATTTGCACACTGAATACCCCCACCACCTTGCACAGAACGGGTATCGACGCCGAACGCTCAATTTGACGATGTTCTCAGATCGCCGGAACGCCGACATCGGCTATCACCGAGTCCAATGGTCCTCTAACCGTGCCGATGTGGCCGAACGCCTTCGCGAGGCAGGCTTTCCCATTCGGCCAGGCAAGTTGGACGGGACCTGGCGGTTGGAGACTTCACGCAAGAGCTACCCGGAGGCCCTTCAATATGCAAAGAGGGCCGCCGGGGCGGGCGGCCTGCAGATCGCCAGGCGGCTTTGCATCGACCGGATCATGTATCACTACACGCCGCTCTCCCATCTCCGGCCGGGGATGACCATGCTCGAAGTCGTCGACGGTCTGGCAGTCGAATCAAGTGTCGACCGGGTCGAAATCGGCGACTGGCACGGCGAAGTATTCGACATCGAGGTGACGCCTCATCACACGTACGTGGCGAACGGGCTAGTCGTTCACAACAGCGTGTACAAATTTCGGGGCGCGGACATTCGCAACATTCTGCGCTTCGAAGAGGACTACGAGGACGCTCGGATCGTGGTGCTCGATCAGAACTATCGGTCGACCGAGACCATCCTCGACGCCGCCAACGCGGTCATCTCCAACAACGCGCAGCGCAAGCCCAAACGTCTCTGGACGGATCTCGGTGTCGGCGTGCCGATTGTGCGTTTCGAGGCGGAGGACGAACACGACGAGGCGGGATTCATCGCTGACACGCTTAACCAGTTGGACGATCAGGGCGAGCCGGTGTCGCGCGCCGCGATTTTCTACCGGACCAACGCCCAGAGCCGAGTCGTAGAGGAGGTGATGGTTCGCTACGGCATCCCATACAACGTCATAGGCAGCGTCAAATTCTACGAGCGGCGCGAGATCAAGGACGTGCTCGCCTATCTGCGGGTCATCGCCAACCCAGACGATCCGATTTCCGTCAAGCGAGTGGTCAACGTTCCCAAGCGCGGGATCGGAGACACCTCGCTCGGCCATGTCGATCGGCACGCCGAAAATCAGGGCATCACCTTCTTTGAGGCCTTGCGGGCGGCAGACGACATTCCTGCCCTGAACAGTCGGGCAGCGAATGCAATCAGAGATTTTGTGACTGTGATCGATGAACTTGGCTTGGTTGCGGGTGAGTCTGGACCGACCGCCGCGGTTCAGGCCGTATATGACATGACCCAGTATCTCGCCAACTTCGAGATCGAAAAGACAATCGAGTCGCTCGGCAGGGCCGAGAATCTGCGTGAGCTGTTGTCAGGCACCGAAGAGTTCGAGAACTCGTCAGAAGGCTCGGTCGTCAACGGCGAAGAGTGGGACGAGATGGACGGTCGTCGCCGGCTCGAACTTTTCCTCGAATCGGTCAGCTTGGTGGCAGACATCGACGACATGGAAGATGATTCGCACGCCGTCACCCTCATGACGCTGCACAACGCCAAAGGACTCGAATTCCCCAATGTGTTCATCGTCGGGATGGAGGACGGGATCTTCCCCCACCTGCGGTCCCTCGGAGATCCGGATGAACTGGAGGAGGAGCGCCGCCTGTGTTATGTCGGGTTGACCAGGGCCAAGCAGCGCCTGTTCCTGACCAGCGCCTTCTCGCGCATGCTGTTCGGATCGACCAACTACAACCCCGCATCTCGGTTCCTGAAGGAGATCCCCCAGGGTCTGATGGAAGAAGCGGGCAAGAGAACTCGGCGGGCCTCGAAGGAGACAGCCGGCGGCGCGGTTGTGACCGTGGCCGGAGACGAGATTCAGCCGGGCGACCGAGTGCATCACGCCAAGCATGGCAAGGGCACTGTGCAGGAGGTGAACGGGATAGGTGACCGGGCTGAAGCCGTAGTCGATTTCGACGACGGAAATGCGCGGCGCCTACTTCTCGCCTGGGCCCCAATGCAGAAAACCTAAACCCTCGAACCCCTACGGCCGTTGTGGCGCGCATGGAACCCTGGGTTGTACTCGGGGTTCCCACGGTCGCTATAGCGACCCTGGGAACCCACGGTTCGCCAACCGGTCTGAGGCTGTTGCACGTTCGCTCCTAGGATCGAGCCATGCAGCGGACGGTTCGGAGATGAGAGCAGCGGTCACAATCGGGCCTGGCGAGTTGGAAATCGTCGACACCGATCTAACGAAACGCAGGCCGGGCGAGGTGGTCGTAAGGGTGCAGCTTTCGATGCTCACCTCAACGGATGCGGCCTGGTTCCAAGCGCCGCGGGTCGATTTACTCCCTATGGTCCAGGGTGGTCAGGCGGCGGGAATCTTGGACGCTGGAAGTCAGGGGTCGGGGAGCGGCCGCAATGTCGTGGTCTGGCCGTGGATGAACTGTCGCCGTTGTCGATCGTGTCGCTCAACGTCTAACGAAGTATGTGAGTCTCGCTCCCGACTCGGAATCGATCGGCCTGGCACGCTCTCCGAGATTGCGATCGTGCCGAGGGCCAACATCGTGACCGTCCCAGGCAGCGTCGGCCCAGCCGAGGCCCTTGCTGCGGTCGAGTATGCAGACGCATGGCGATTGCTCGCCGACGCGGGCACAATTGGCCGACAGTCTCGGATACTGGTCGCCGGTAGCGGTCTACTCGCCGATCAGCTGGTCACCCTGGCCGAGCACATGCACGCCAGCGTGGCGAGGGGCGTGAGCATCCCCGGTTTGACCTTCACCCACATCTTCGCGATCAACGCGCCAATCGATGGACTCCTGCCAGCCTTGAAACCCGCAGGGACCGTGGTTGTGGCAGGCCACGGTTTGCCTGTAAGCGAAGTTGATCTGCGCTACCTGACTGCCGCCGAGCTGACGGTCAAGGGAAGCGGGCTTGCCAACACTGGGACCTGCGGAGATCTGTTGACGTGGATGGGTGAAACAGGTTTCGTGCCTGCGGTAGGTGACATCGTTTCGCTCGATGAGGTGGCAAAAGGTCTGGCCGACCTCGGAGGATCGTTTAAGCCACTGCTCGTGTCGATCCGCTGAACGGCTGGTTGGTCCGCGACCTTCGAACTCGGGGCTCTGACGGCCGCTATAACGACCCAGGGAACCCTGGGTACAACCCTGGGTTGCAAACGCAGTACCGTTGAGGGTCACGACGGATGGAGTATTGGGGATGTCGAACCTTCACAACCTGGCGGCTGTTGGCCAATCGATCTGGATCGATTCGCTGTCGCGTTCCATCATCCAAAGCGGCCACTTGGCGGATCAACTCGAGGTGAACGCCGTGACCGGGGTCACATCCAACCCGACGATCTTTGCCAAAGCGATGCTTTCAGGCAACAACTATGACGAGCAGCTGGCCGAGCTGGTGGGCCGAGACGCGTCAACGGACGAGATCTACACGGTCCTCGTCACCACAGACATTCAGGCCGCCTGCGATGTGATGCGATCGGTCTTCGATCGCACCGGCGGCAAGGACGGATTCGTGTCTGTCGAAGTCTCTCCTGAGCTTGCCCCAGACACGGACGGGACTGTCGCGGAAGCCCGTGATTGGGTCAAGCGGGTCGATCGGCCCAACCTGCTGATCAAAGTGCCGGCAACCGCCGAGGGAGTGCCGGCCGTCGAAGCACTGATCGGCGAGGGGATCTCGGTGAACGTCACATTGATCTTCTCCCTCGTTCGTTATGGCGAGGTGATGGAGGCGTATCTGAGCGGACTGGAGCGCTACGCCGACGCCGGCGGAGACGTTTCTACTGTCGCGTCCGTTGCATCGTTCTTTGTATCGAGGTTCGACTCGGAATTGGATGCGAGACTCGAGGCCCTAGGTACAGACGAGGCCCTGGCCTTGCGAGGGCTCGGGGCGGTGGCCAACGCCAGGGTCGCCTATCTCGATTTCCTCAAGGTTTTTGCCACGGCTCGCTACCAGAAGCTGGCCAAGCAGGGGGCCGCGGTTCAACAACCGCTGTGGGCCTCGACCAGCACCAAGAACCAGGCCTATTCGGACACTCTGTACGTCGACACCCTGGCCGGACCGACCACCGTCAACACCATGCCTGAGTCGACAATCGCCGCGTATCAGGACCATGGCCCTGCCTATCCAAAGGTCCTGGACATAGAAGACATGACGGACGGCGCGCTGATTCTTGCCAGATTGGTCGATGTCGGCGTCGACTACGACGACGTCACCGACACACTCGAGCGAGAGGGCGTTGAGAAGTTCATTGTCTCGTTCCGCGAAATGGTCGCCGACATCGAACGCAAACGTAAGGCTCTTCTCGGGGGCTGACAGAACGGCTTGCACCTCACCCAACGTGAGGCTCTACCTTGACGCCAGCCGATCAAGGAGAATGCAGTGCCATCAGACGCTTCCCGTCCAGAACCTGTCTCGCTAGGTGAGCACAACGGTTTCGACATCTACCCGATGCCGATGTTCCTGACGCTGGCCGTCTCAGAGGTCGAGATGTCCGCCGCCTGGTACCAAAAGGCCCTCGGTTTCGGCACCATGTTCACCATGCCAGGAGAAGGCCAGGCCCTCTCTATGGCTCACATCCGACTCGGAAAGTACCAGGACGTGTTGCTTGTGTCGGGTGAGGCAAGTGGCAGTCACGAGACGTTCGCGACCCTGACGGTTCAGGATTCGAGTGCGATCGGCGACCTGGCCAGGGCGATCCCGAAGGTGGGGCGGTCCTCGATCGGGGAGACTGCGCAGACTCCCTGGAATACGGTCGAGACGATGGTCACCGACCCTGACGGTTACTCCTTCGTGTTGAGTTCGCAAGGGCACGATGAGGAAATGAACAAGGCGATGGGCGAACTGTTCGACAGCGACGCCGGCTAGCCGTTTTTTGGCCTGCCTATCACGCTACATTTGGGGTATGCCACGTCGCATACTCATCGCCAAGCCGGGCCTCGACGGTCACGATCGAGGGGCCAAAGTCATTGCCAGGGCTCTGCGGGACGCCGGAAATGAGGTCATCTACTCCGGCCTGTTTCAGACACCTGAACAGATAGTCGAAACGGCGATTCAAGAAGATGTCGATGCAATCGGGCTCTCAGTGCTGTCTGGCGCCCACATGACGCTGTTTCCGAGAGTAGTTGAGTCACTACGTGAGCGGGATATCGATGACATTGTCGTGTTCGGAGGGGGCATCATTCCTGACGACGACATCGTGGCTTTGACCGAGGCAGGACTCGCAGCCATCTTCACCCCTGGGGCCCCACTGGGTGCCATCACCGAATGGGTTGATGAACACGTTCCAGATCGGGTGTAGGCCCGGCGGCTGGTTCTACACTCTTTTCGGCGAATCGTCTCGGCGAAGGAATGTTGACCGGTGGATCTCTTTGAATACGAAGGCAAACAGTTTTTCGCGTCCTATGGCATCCCCGTCCCAGACGGCGAGGCGGCCGCGTCCGTAGAGGACGCCGTAGCCGCGGCCGAGCGGATCGGATTCCCGGTTGTGGTGAAGGCGCAGGTCCACACCGGCGGACGCGGCAAGGCGGGCGGAATCAAGCTTGCGTCTTCCGAGGACGAGGTCCGCCAGTACGCGTCTGACATTCTCGGCATGGACATCAAAGGCCACACCGTCAACATCGTCTGGATCGAGGAGGCGTCCGAGATAGCCGAGGAGTATTACGCCAGCTTCACGCTGGACCGCTCGAAGAAGCGGCACCTTGGCATGCTCAGTGCCGAAGGGGGAGTGGAGATCGAAACAGTCGCAGATGAGAATCCTGATGCGATCGCCAAGATCTGGATCGACCCGATTGTTGGGCTAACCGATGATCAAACCCGTGGATGGGTGGCCGCTGCGAACCTCAACCCGGCTGCGACAGAGGGGGCCGTGGAACTCCTCCAGAAGCTCTACACCGCCTACGACCAGGGGGATGCTGATCTCGTCGAGATCAACCCCCTGATTCTCACTCCGAACGGCCAAGTGCACGCTTTAGATTCCAAGGTAAGCCTCGACTCCAACTCGGTATTCCGACATCCAAACTATGAGCGATACGACGCCACCCAGCCGAGGGACGAGCGGGAGACCGCCGCCCATGAACAGGGCCTCCAATATGTGGGGCTCGACGGTTCGGTGGGGGTAATCGCCAACGGAGCAGGTTTGGCGATGAGCACCGTGGACGTGGTCAGCCAGGCCGGCGGGAACGCTGCGAACTTTCTTGATATTGGGGGCGGGGCCAACGCAGAAGTCATGGCAGGGGCACTCCAAGTCATCAACAACGATCCCGAAGTGAAATCGATCTTCATCAACATTTTCGGCGGCATCACCAGGGGTGAAGAAGTGGCCAAAGGGATCGTCGGCGCCCTCGAACAGGTCGACATCGATTCTCCCATCGTCATCAGGCTCGACGGCACGAACGCTGATGAGGGTCGGGCGATCCTGTCGCCCCACCTTTCTGAAATGTTGATGGTGGAAGACACGATGCTGAGTGCGGCCGCCAAGGCGGTCGAGTTGGCAGGGGGAGCAGCCTGATGAGCATCTTCTTGGACGAAAATACCAAGGTCGTCTACCAGGGTCTGACCGGTTCGGCCGGGCGTTTCTACGGCCTTCGCAACCGTGACTACGGGACGCAGGTCGTCGCTGGTACCCATCCGAAGAAGGTGGGCGAGGAGGTCGACGGCATCCCGATCTTCGCGAACGTCGGTGATGCGGTGGAGGCAACCGGCGCCACTGCGAGCTGCCTGTTCATTCCCGCGCCGTTTGTAAAGGACGCCGTCATGGAGGCGGCCGACGGCGGGGTGAGCCTTATCGTTGTGATCACCGAAGGAGTTCCGGCTCATGATGAGGCGTGGTTCTTCAACAAACTTGCCGAGGACTACCCGGATGTCCGCCTGCTCGGGCCCAACTGCCCAGGCTTGATCAGTCCAGGCAAGGCCAACGTCGGGATCACCGCAGGCCACATCGCCAAAGACGGCGGTCCGGTCGGGATTGTCAGCCGGTCTGGAACGCTGACCTATCAGGCTCTCTACGAGCTCAAACAGCAGGACATCGGGGTCACGACGTGTGTCGGGATTGGGGGCGATCCGGTGCCTGGCACGTCGTTCATCGATTGTTTGGCGGCCTTCGAGGCTGACCCGGAAACCAAGGCGGTCATGATGATCGGCGAGATCGGGGGCTCGGCGGAAGAGGAAGCAGCCGAGTTCATCCGTGACCACATGACCAAGCCGATCTCAGCCTACGTTGCAGGCGTGACTGCTCCTCCCGGTAAGAAGATGGGCCACGCTGGAGCGATCGTGTCGGGCGGAAAGGGTACGGCGGCCGCCAAGATGGAGGCACTCGAAGCGGCCGGAGTCAAGGTCGGCCAGAACCCAACCGAAGCCGGCGAGCTCATGGTCGACCTGGTTCGCCACCTCTGAGCATTTCTGGAACCCTGGGCTGTACCCAGGGTTCCCTGGGTCGCCAGAGCGACCCTGAGCGCCCGAGTTCGACAAGTTGCTCCTCGTGGCAACCCTATGTGTGCTGAACGTTCGGCTCTGGCGCGGGTATACCCGCGCCAGAGCCTAAGGTTGCCGACCTGGAGGGCTGATGGCGGCGAAAGTACTTGATGGCAAGGTGGTGGCGGCGGCGGTTCTCGACGAGACTCGGGAGCGGGTGGAGGCCCTTGATCAACGGGGGATAGTTCCGGCCCTGGCCACTGTGCTAGTCGGTGCTGACCCGGCATCGCAGAGCTACGTCGGTTCGAAGCGGCGACGGGCCGGTGAGGTGGGTATCCGCTCTGTGCATCAGGAAATAGGTGCAGACGCTTCGCAGGATCAGGTCCACGACACCCTGCATCGGCTGAACCGCGATCCAGAGATCGACGGAATCCTGCTCCAGCTTCCGCTGCCCGAAGGGCTGGATGGTGAGCGGGCGACTCTCGAGATCGATCCCGCCAAGGACGTGGATGGGCTTCATCCGACCAACCTGGGGCTGATCGTGCTCGACCGGCCAGGACTGGTACCAAACACACCGGCCGGCTGCCTACGAATTTTGGACTACTACGACATCCCGATTCGAGGTGCCAACGTTGTGGTGGTCGGGCGATCGTTTCTGGTCGGTAGACCTCTCGCTCTGCTTCTGGCCGCCAGGGGAGCGGACGCCACGGTCACCATTACTCATTCTCGGACCAAGGACCTCGCTGGGATTGCTCGCCGAGCCGATATCGTGGTAGCTGCGATAGGGCGGCCCGGCATGATCACACCAGAGTTCATCCGACCGGGCGCCACTGTGATCGACGTGGGGATCAATCGGGTGGACGGCAAACTGGTTGGCGACGTCGATCACGACTCGGTTTCGGAAATAGCCGGAGCTATCACCCCCGTCCCAGGCGGGGTTGGACCGATGACCGTCGCCATGCTGATGCGCAACACCGCCATCGCTGCCGAAATGCGCCACTGAGTTCCCGTCACCTGTTCCTTGCCTGCCGGGACAAAGGGTGGAGCAAGTGTCCTGTCCGTCTGATCAAGTCGTGAATTCAGCAGGTTTGACAGCGGCTCGCTGCATTCTGCATCCTCGACGTCGGGGTATTGCTATTCATCGACGCTCAACTATTTCTGTGTCAAAGGTCTAGAGGCCCTATGCGCTGTCCTGGTCGCGGGTGTTGACTATCTGTGATTCGACGAAGGGGGATCATCGTGCGTCGAACAGGACGCAAACTCTTGGGTGTAGCTGTTGCTTTCGCTATGGCAATCGGAGCGCCCGCTAGCGCCGCCATGTCTTCAGGAGACCTCGCCACTGAGGCGCCGGAGCCGATGGAGGTCACGTTCAACGCTGTCCGGATCGCCAATGTGGACGACTCTGATCTGCCGGTGTCGCTGCGGCCCGCCTCGGTGGAGGTGATACCGGGTCGTGTCGAATTGCTTGACAGCAAAGATGCTGACCACGTAGCGGCCGCTGCGACGTCATATGGCTACACTTTCGGCCGCAAAGTCAAGAACGGGTTTGGCACGACGCTGTACATCGTCTACGAACGGATCGAGTGGACTGGGACGACAATCAATACCCACTCATGCTGGGGCAAATCTGGCCTGGCCACCTATAGAAGCTGCAGCAAGTGGACCGGTTCTTCAACATTTGGAGCAAGCTGGATCTTCTCGGTTGGGCCCTGGGGTTGGCCACAATATGACCCATGGACGAGCGGTCGCGTGTATAGCAACGGCGCGATCACGATCACGTTCACGTACTAGATCGTGTTTGAGGATTTGAGACACGCCACGGACAAGGCGCTGCTTGCTCGCTTCAGCGTGGCCCGGAGCTTGCGTCTCATTGAGTGGGGCCTCTTCGGACTGGCGATTGTGTCGGTATCACTTTGGCCGGTGCCAGCGGTAGTTATTCTCGCCGTCGCCTGGATGATCGTCCTGGCACATCGGATCGACGGGGACCGGGTGCTCGCTGCAATGCTGTTGAGCCTTGCGTTCGCCGCGCTATACATCTTCGTATTGACGCCCGTATGAGCCGAGGGCCCCGGAGGATGGTGGAGTTGGCACTCCCTGATTCTCCGGACCCCGGCCCCGTGTCCGGCACGATCCGGTCTCGACAGATCAGCCAGCTTCGCGGGGCCACAGCCAATCGAGTCAGGAGGTGTTTCGTGTGGAGGCGATTCAGGCTGTTTTGAGACATTGAGGAAACGCGTAGGAATAGGCTATATGTTCTGATCGCTGCGGCCGTCGCCGTTCCGCAAGCGAATCGCCCTGCAACGCGATGCAGCTCGAACAGTTGTTGCCTTCGGCCTAACTCGGGGCGCTTGTAGTCGCTGTAGCGACGACAGGAACCCAGGGTTGTACCCTGGATTCTTAGGCCGGGCGGCCGCCTTCCAACTCGTCCTGGAGGACTTGCAGTTCGCTCCATTTCTCATCGGCCGCCAGCCTGGCCTGTTGTGGCCAGGTTCCAGGGTCGTGCGCCCGGAAGGGCTCTCCGCCGGCCATCAAGAGTTCCTTGATGCGGTCTGGCTGAGTCTCGGCGAGTTCAGTGAAGGTGTAGATGCCACCCATGTTGAGCAGCTCGGCGATCTTTGGGCCTACACCTTCGATCTTCTTGAGGTCGTCTGGATCTTGCTCTTTCGCCTCGACCGGTACGTCCTCAACAATCTCGGCCACCGCCGGCTCTGGTTCTGGTGTCAGATTCGTGCTGGTCCCATGTTGCTGCTCACATGCTCGATTGGCGAGCCACCACCCGATGATGAGGCCGGCAATAAGGGCGATGATGGCGATGAGCCATTCCATTGGTCTCTCCGATCCCGAGTTCGTTGCGCGTTGAAAGAAGGTGCAGGTATGCGTTCTCGCCAGATTCCTTGGGCTCTCCCAATCAGTGGCGACCCTAGCCGGGGCGCCGGGGCCCTTGCGCCCGATCTGGCATATATTGTCAGCGGCTGAGAGAGAGGCTTCGCACTCCGAATCTGGCAAGCGCCCTTGGGTCGGGTTCGAATCCGATTCCCGGCCTGTCACTGGGGTCGATCTGCCCGTTTTCGATCCGCAGTCCATCCGGGCACACGTCGCCACCGAAGACCGTGGCGGCTGGGACGAGGTCTGCATGTTCGAAATCGGGGCCTGTGGCGAGGGCCAACGTGTGTGCCTTGCCGATCGTGGATTCGACCATGCCGGAGGCTTTCAGTGACATGCCGGCCTGGCGTGCCAGCTTGGCGATTTCGCCGGCAGCCCGATGACCGAGGCGGGACGGTTTGAGACACAGGACGTCAGCCGCACCCATTTCCACGGCCCGGATGGCCATCGGCGCTGGAGCTGCTGATTCGTCGAGGCAAATAGGTGTCTCGATCCGCTGCCGGAGTACGGCATGTTCATGCAGGCGGGTGGCGGCCATAGGTTGTTCGACGTAGACGAGGCCCAACTCGTCGATCAAGTCGAAGAACGGATCTTCCATCTCATACGATCCGTTGGCATCCGCGGCGATCGAGACTTCGGGGAAATGGCGCCGAAGTCGTCTGCAAGGCCCATCGTCGTAGCCGGGTCGTATCTTCAGCTTGAACGACGCAATTCCCGTGGAGACCGCCGCCTCGACCTCTCCGAGCATTTCATCCGGATCGTCGGCAATGCCGATGGCAAGTCCTGCAGGCACGGGTTCCTGGCTTCCCCCGAGCATGGCCCAGAGTGGTCGTCCCTGCAGGCGGGCCTCGACGTCGTGCTCCGCCTCGTCGACCGCCGCTGCTGCACTTGGCGACAACTCTGCGGGTCGTCGCTCGAGGATCGCAGCCACCTCGCCCTTGAGACCATCCCAGGTCGCGTCGAGTGTCTCATCGGTGACCCCCGGATACGGGGCCGCCTCGCCCCAACCGGTCAGGCCATCTCTGGTTATCCCGACCAGCACCGTCCGCCTTTCACCAATGGTGCCATTGGCCGTGACGAAGGGACGAAGGAGAGGGAGGGCGATCTCGTGGAGGTGGAGTTGCGCCATTCGCTCATCATATTGCCGGCGAGTGTCAAACAAGTTGTGCGATCTGGAGTCGGCCATATCTGTTTCGAAAATGGCCGAGTGTCGCAGACCGGAGCTTGTGCGGAAGTGGGTTGGTTGAGGCCGACTAGCCTCGGGCGACCGACTTTTTTGGAGGAGACCGGCCATGGGCGAGAAGATGACGATGGGTGGCGATGGCCTGGTCGTGCCAGATCAGCCGATCATTCCCTTCATCGAGGGCGACGGCATCGGTCCAGACATTTGGGCGGCTGCTGTCCGAGTATTCGACGCCGCCGTTGACAAAGCATACGGAGGCTCCCGTTCTGTTGACTGGCTGGAGGTCCTGGCAGGTCAGAAGGCGTTTGACGCAACAGGAGATTGGCTTCCAGAGGCGACGATCGAGGCGTTCCGTCAACATTTGGTCGGGATCAAGGGTCCCTTGACTACCCCGATAGGAGGGGGCTTTCGGAGCCTCAATGTGGCAATTCGCCAGATCCTCGATCTCTACGTTTGCCTCCGCCCGGTACGCTGGTACGAGGGAGTTCCTTCGCCTGTAAAGCATCCAGAGCTGGTGGACATGGTGATCTTTCGCGAGAACACTGAGGACGTGTACGCGGGTTTGGAGTTGGCCTCTGGAACAGAGGAGGCGGCGAAGTTGATCGATTTCGTCAAGGCCGAGTTCGGCTGGAACGTGCGGGCTGACTCAGGGTTGGGGCTCAAACCAATATCGGAGACAGGGTCGAAGAGGCTCGTTCGCGCCGCTCTGCGATACGCCGTGGCCAACGGACGCAAATCGCTCACGCTGGTTCACAAGGGCAACATCATGAAGTTCACGGAGGGGGCGTTTCGTGAATGGGGCTATGAGGTCGTGAGGGACGAGTTCGACGACGTAGCAGTCGGCTGGGAAGACTGCGGGGGAGATCCCGGTGATCGGATCCTCGTGAAAGATGTTATCGCAGACGCCTTCCTTCAGCAGATCCTCACCAGGCCGGCGGAGTATGACGTCGTGGCGACGATGAACCTCAACGGCGACTACGCGTCAGACGCGCTTGCCGCCCAAGTTGGCGGGATCGGAATCGCGCCAGGTGGAAACATCAACTACGACACAGGGGTCGCCGTCTTCGAGGCGACTCACGGGACCGCTCCCAAATACGCGGGCATGGACAAGGTGAACCCCGGCTCGGTGATCTTGTCCGGAGCCAACATGTTCCGCTACATCGGCTGGTCGGAAGCGGCGGACGTCATCGAGGCCGGCCTTGAGGCGACGATTCTCGACAGGGTGGTCACCTACGATTTCGCGCGCCTCATGGAAGACGCGGACGAGGTCTCGACTTCGGTCTTTGGATCGGCGATTATCGAACGCATGTGAATAGAAACCGGAGGCACTCGGCTCGATCCCCACAACCATGCGGGCTGTTCTAGTCTTGCGGGATGGCACTATCACTCGAGCTTGACGCGGTAATGATGGCCGTTTCTCTTGAGGTGCCGAGGGTGCTCAGCGTTCGAAGCCGTGAGGGCCTCCCGCAGTTGCCGTCTGGTCCGTTCGATCCGATGATCGATCTGTCTCTTGAGCAGTCCTTGCGTCGTTGGCTTCTTGATATGACTGGTCTCGAGGCTGGTCGCATCGAACAGATCTTCACTTTCGGAGGCCATGACCGCGATCCTCGGTCGCGCATCAGCGGCGATCGCATTCTCACCGTCGCGTATCTTGCGCTTGCAATGGAAGCGAGCCCGGTTGAGTCTTCCGGCTGGTTGGACCTTTATGCAGTGCTGCCGTGGGAGGATCACAGGGACGGACAACCTCGTGTGGTCCGATCGCATATCGCGCCCGCGTTGCAAGATTGGGCCGAGGCTTCCAACTCGTCTGACGCCAGGTCCGCTCGGCGCGATCGGGTCGAGGCCGCGTTTGGGCTTCAGCCGTCTGAATGGGATGCAACTGCAGCCGTCGAGCGGTACGACTTGCTGCACGAGGCTGGTCTCCTTGAAGAAGCCAAACGGGATGGAGGTGCTCAGCCTGGGATCATGATCGTTGATTCGACAGCCATGGCGATAAACCATCGTCGGGTGCTGGCCAAGGTCCTGTCGAGGCTGAGGGAGATGGTCACCTATCGACCGGCGATTTCCGAGCTGCTGCCTGCCACTTTCCCGATTCGCGAACTGAAGGGGGTCGTTGAGGCACTGAACGGCGTGCCGATCAAGCCGCAGGCGTTGCGTCGGCTCCTTGATCGATCCAACCTGACCGAGGGCACCGGTAACCAGACCGAGACGGCGGGCCGACCAGCAGAACTCTTCCGCTTCACGACCTAATCCGCGCCGTTCGCTGTCGGTTTGGCCCTGGCGGGCCAAACCCTGACAGAGTTTGCGCCGTTCGCTTCGCTCACCACACGCAAACTCTCGGGGTTGCGCTGCATGCTTCGCCGGCACGATCGTCTGTGGCTGTAGCTGCCGGTTTCGGCCTGGCGGCCGAAGCCCTGACAGAGTTTGCGCCGTTCGCTTCGCTCTCTAGACGCAAACTCTCGGGGTTTGCGCTGCACTCTTCGCCCGCACGATCGGCTATAGCTGCCGGTTTCGGCCTGGCGGCCGAAGCCCTAACAGAGTTGCTTCGCAACTCTTGGCTGTGGCTGTGGTTACCAGATTGCTACGTAGACGAGGATCGCTTGATCTGGGATGCCTCGGCCCTGTTCGGATGCGGGGAAATCCCAGAGTTCAACCCAGAAGAATGAGCCGTCCTGGCGCAAGAATCGCCCTCCGTATCGGGGGACGCGGGGATCATCGATCTGAGTCAGCTGACCAGCCATCAGCCTTTCCCGCAAACGGGCGGTGATGGTGTCGGCCATCTCGCGACCGGTCGGGCCTCCGGCCGGGAGCTCGAAATAAAGCGGTTCCACGTGGTCGAAACCGCCGGAGATCAGAGCGACCTCGTCTGTGTCCCAGAGTTCGTCTGCGCTGGTGACGATCGAAGACTCGGCGGGGGCCCATGGACGGCCAAGCGCCAGTTCTGTGGCGGTTTCACCCAGCCATCGTTCGATCCAGGTGACCCTGTCGTCCGGGACCAGTTCCGACAGCCCGAGCATGACGAGGGCCAACGACTCGGCCATGTCCTCGCCCGGATTGCTGGCTCCATAGGCTGTGGCCGTCCTCGCCCCCGCAGACAGAACCCAGGTAGGAATCAATTTTTCGCTTGTCTGGTTGAGCCATCCGGTGTCGCGGGCGAAGTCATCGATGAGGGTTGACCCGGCGATCGGGTCGACTCTTTCGAGCCGGCCGTCGAGGGCGGCCAGAACGTAGTCGTCCGAAAGGGTGCGGTATTGGGCAATGTGTGCTAATTCGTGGATGTATGCCCTTGCCAGGTCGAAGCGAGTGCTTCCGCCCCTCGAAAGCTCGAAGGAGCCGTCGAGCAGATAGACGTCTGGCCCGAACGCGAACGCCACGGCCTGGGGGTGGGTTGCCGAGTTCGCAGGCGAGGAGTTCGCCCTGATCACCCAGCGAGGAGCGGCCACCTTGTCGAGTGCGGCCGGAACCTCGGCCACAACCGAGGTGAGCAGGTCGATGTCGGCTGGTGGCGGTGGACTTCCTGCTCCGACAAATTCGACCCTTCCTGCTCTGCGAGCCCAATCGATCGTCGGTTCCGGAACGCCGAGGAGGATCTGGAGCTCTGGATCGCTCAGATCAAAATCCTGGTCCGGGAGCCTCGAGAGGGTCGTGGTGCTCGAGCTCTGGCCGAGTCCGCAGGCCTGGATCACCAGGGCCAGGACGAGCAACGCGGCTCCGCGGAGGATGCGTTTCATGCTGTGGAGGATGGCACGGGTTCGAACCATCCGAATCCTATCGTCCACATGTCGAGCCCGGCCTTGGCTCGAACGGCCCAGATCCCTTGTGCTGTAAGGGCTTTGGCTTGGTGTGGGCGGATTTGGGTTCTATAATGACAAAACTGTAATTCGTACCCAAAGGAGGGCACGACATGAACAAGGGCGATCTAGTAGATGCGGTTGCCGGCTCAACTGGCGATTCAAAGTCCGGCGCAGCAGCGTCATTGGATGCCGTACTCGACGCTATCACCTCGGCCCTCAAGGGCGGCGATAAGGTGCAGATCAGCGGGTTCGGAACGTTTGAGGTTCGGGCCAGGGCTGCACGCCAGGGGGGAGCGACCATCCAAATCAAGGCAAGCAATGCTCCTGCCTTCAAGGCAGGCAAGGCGTTGAAAGAAGCAGTGAACTGAGCTAGTTCAGTTCCTCAAATCGCAAGAACGTCAGTGGGGGCAGGCCGAATGGCCTGCCCCCACTGCGATTTTCTGCGGTTTGGCCGCGGCAGGCTTGCGGACCTGGCGTCTGGAGTACAGGCTCGGCTGTACAGGAAAAAAGCTGTGCAGGAAAAAGCCTGCACGGAGATGAGCGATCCGCGAGGAGGCAGCCTCCTAGTAGTCGACCTCCATCGGCTCGACCGCACTGGCGAAACTGGTCAACGCTGCCTGATGCATCATCAGTTTGGCGAGGTTGCCACTCACTTTGAGCTTTCCAGTCATGAAAGCGGCTTGCGTGTTGAGGTCTCCCTTGGAGATGGCCACCGCGGTGTCGTAGTTGTTGGCGACTATGACGTCAGCGTCTTCGGTCTCGCCAAGCGCAACGGTCGCATTTCCGCCCCCCATCACGAAGTGGTAGTCGACTTCTCCGCTGGGTGAATCGGTCACTTTGAACTGGAGCGAGAGGTCTACGTTTGCGATGGCGCTGGCGAAGCCGGAGTGCTCGTTGAGCACTTTGGTGGCCTCTTGCGCCCATTCTTCACTCAGGAATTGTACGCCCATGATCGTTCTCTCCTTTGATCTGTTGGAAAAACTCTAGAGGAATACGAGGCTTGCACGAGGTCCTGATTCAGATGCCAACGGCCAACTTGGTCTTGTCCGGCAGCGTGTTCGGGTGCTAACGCTTGGACGCCCTGAGGTCTCGCCATCTGGCCGCCAAATCCGATGCGGGCTTTTCTTCGTCCGGAGTGGCCAACGGGGGTTTTGCCGGGTCGCTCGCCCCGGATCGTTTGCCCGTCAGGTCAAGAAAAACTTCGGGGCCAGGAGCCGGAAGGGCCGTCGAGGATCTGCTCGGCTCAGAAAGAGTCTCTCCATCGGAGTACAACGGTTCCGACCCGGCGCCCACCTGCTGGTCTTCCATTGTGGAGATCAGACCGGCGTCGAGGAATCGGCCTAGGGCGACAGCGATGTCGAACTCGTCACGGTCGGTTCTCCTGGCGAGCCCGGCAGCCGACGACCCGTCGCCGAGATTCGCCAGCAGGTTCCAGTCTGCACCACTGATTCCGAGCGGGTCATCTTCGTCAGCGGTGGCAGCGACGACATACGGCTGCAAGGCCGAGCCGATGCGATCTTCTACTTCGGACCAGGCTGCGAGGCGCTCTGAGAGCTCTGCAAGGACAACTTCGATGTCGTAGAGCGATTCAGGTCCACCGACCGATACGACGCCGGCTTCGAAGGCGAAGGTGGCGTTGGGAAGGCGAGCGAGGTCGACTATCACGTTGGTCAGGGCTTCGAAAGCGGTGGCCGGTTCGCCCTGGTAGATGAGCTTTCCCTCGTTGAAGTTGAGAGTGCCTTCACCTATGGCCCCCTCGATTCGCAAGACCCCCGTCTTGTTTCCCTTCCCCAGAAGGGAAATCAGCTCTGAGAGCGCGAAATCGTCCAGATGTCCTGTCAGGTCCGGCATATTGCCTCCCACCCTTGCCCAGCGGAGGAGAATATACAGGACGGTGACGCTTTGTGCATCCTTGGACTGTGGCGGTCCGCCCACCCTGAGAGCTGGCGGGGTCAGCCTTGGGGAGGTTCGAGTCGCATGATCGTGTCGTCCTGCCAGGCGGCCGTGCCGCTGAATCCGGGGAAGTTGGTGATCCAATCGTGATTGAAGAGCACCCGAACACCCAGGAAATCGACGGTGGTTCCGACGTTGTCTCTTCCGGCTGGAGGATACGAATTCTCGATCTGTACCCACGTCCCGCAGACCAGGGTGGCCGGGTTGTCAGTCGGGAGGGCCGGCCGGTAGTTCTGTTTGGCGCCAACCGCGCCTGAGGAGTCCGTTTGGAAAATCCAGACTTGTTGGACCTGGTCATCGTCGACTGCGGTCAAGGCTCCGGCTGTGGCTTCGAGAATCAGGCAGTCGGCGTTGGAATTGGTCGTGGCCGCACTCCCGACCCTGGCTCCTTCCCGCGTTGCTGCGGAGACCGACAACCAATCTCTGAAGGCGAATCCGAATTCGACCGTGCCGATCAGCAGCGGGACGAGGACAAGAGAGATGATGAAAGCGGATTCAACGACCGCCGCCCCCCGCTCTTCCGACTTGAAGAAGCGCCTCATCAGTTTTGCACGAGGTGGATCGGGTTGCCCTTTATGCGTGCCTCCCAGACTGTTCTGTCCGAGGGCTGCTGCTGGTATTGGTACCGGATCTGCCACCAACACCCTCCAAAGGCCCCACCAGCATTGCAGGTGTAGTTTGCCGGCAGAGGGATCGTGACCCTCACGATGTCTGCGTCGTAGTCGTTGCCAGGCTTGGTGGCGTCAATTGAGCAGCTACCTGACCCGGAGTCGTCGATCGCGCCAGTTTCGTTCTCGACTCGGAATGAGCAAAAGGGAACATTCCCGTATGGATCGAGAATGGTGATGATGTTGGTCCCGCTGGCGTCCCCAGGGTCGAAGATGACAAGTTCCAGATCCTTGCCAGCATGGACCTCGGCGACCTCTGCCATATAGAAAGTGGCAGTCCCGTTGACGTTCGCGAATATCGAGATGTCGTTTATGCCGGATACGCTTGGGGCTGGACCGCTGAGTGTGTCTGCGCGGATGGCGTACTGGTTGGTGGCGTAGCCGGTGCCGGTTGATCGGACGTTGAGGATGTATCGACCTGGCACGGTGCTGGTGATCCTGCAGAGCGTCGCCCAAGTATTCCTGGTGTTCGGGCTCGAATCTTCGGGGGTGAAAGTGAACGTCGGTCCCAATCCCACACTGCACGACGCGAGCGGGTTGTCGGTTGGGTCGAGCGGAGTACCGTCTGGGGCATACACCGCCCAGGTCGTCGTTACATCGCTGCCGGTGTTGTAGTCGTAGTCTCCGGTCTCGGAGAAAAAAGTCCCTCGGTCGTAGTACCCCGCGTCGTAGAGGTCGATTTCGAGTCCGCTTGCCCCAACCGGAACCTCCACTGAGTACCAATATCCAGTGCTACGGAAGTCTGGGTTGGACGTGCTGCAAGCGCTGGTGCTGGAAGACACGAGGCATTGCCCCTCGTAGAAGCCGCCCTGACGGCGTTCGGTGAACGGCGCAGAGATTGCCGCCCAGAATCCTTGGCTCTGCGTACCGAACTCGTTTTCTGGACTTCCTATTGGCAGGGGCAGAATGTACTCGGCGGTTGCCTCGCGGGTCATCGAGACCGTGTTCTGTCCGAAGATTCTGAGAAAAAATGTGCTGACAGGAGCTGTGATCGCCACCGAAAACTGGTAATCCTCAGGAGGTGGCGGGTACGTATAGGTGGCGTTGCCCCCAATCCCCTCCGTATAGCCGTTGGCGCCGCCGACGTCGACGGCGGTTGCCTGGGCAGTGGCCGGAAAACTCGGTAGGTAGGTGACCCCTCCGAGGGCCGCCGCGTCTGCTGCTCTTTGGATACGAGAGCTGTTCACGTAGAGCCAACCAAGGTCGACGGCGAAGGCGGCGACCCCGATCAGGAACGTCATCATGAAGGCAAGCCAGACCAGAGCTGCACCCCGCTCGCCCTCTTCGGCCTTCCATGGCAGCACGGTTGTCGGACGGCCCCTCATTCGAACAGCTCCGGTTCCAGGCGCATGATCGTGTCTTCGGTCCAGGTGGCGCTGCCGGTGAACGGCACGATGTTGGTGATCCAATCATGTTGGAAAGTGATTCGCACACCGAGTATGTCGAGAGTCGCGCTCGGCCCCGCCACGACATTGCGACTCGTGGAGGGCCAGCCGATGGTCGAACCCCAACTCGTACAGTCGTCAACCGGACCACCGAGGTACGTATAGACATTTCTTTGGGCGCTCGGTGAACCGTCTGAGTTGGCCTTGAAGATCCAGAGTTCCTGGACGTTTGTAACGTCCGCCGCTGCAACGAACGAGTCGGTGATTGCGCCGAGGATCAGACAGTCGGCGTCGAGGTCGTCTCCGACCACCGCCCCCATCCTGGCCCCCTCTCTTGTTGCGTTGGACACCGAGAGCCAGTCCTTGAAGGCGAGGCCGAACTCGCTGATCCCGACAATGAGAGCGAACAGAATCGGCATGACGATGGCGAATTCCACCAGCGTCGCGCCACGATCATCATTCCTGAGGTGTCGTCGCATTGGAGCCTGTCCCGTTGATATTCACAAATAGTGGCAATACTAACGCAGAGAGTGGTAGTACAGTATCATAGAAAACCGCACCTGTCAGGGGTGCGATTAGGCCTTCCGCTCGGCCGGGCCCGTAGCTCATTCGCCGTTGCCGGCCCTCAGATTGCGCCATCGCCTGGCGAGTTCAGATGCGGGAGGCGCTTCTTCTGATGGGTGGGCCGCGTCGCCGTCAACTTCTTCTGTTTCGTCACCCAGGCCTTCGAACCCGAGACGGGCTGCGCCAATCGGTTCGTGTTCCGTTCGGCTGGTTTCTGACAACGCCGAAAGGACTTCTCGGGTCTCCTGCTTGGAAAGTTCTCGATTTTCGATGGGTGCCAGGTCTGTCTCAGGATCCGAAGCACCAGGCGATTGGGTATCCGGCTCCTGAGTTGGTTCAGGTACTGGTTCATCTTCCGAGTCTGTCTCGGCCTCGACCTCCGGTACGACGTCGGCCTTCGGATCGGATTTGTCTTCGATTTCTGGTTCAGCCGACGGGTCGGCGGCCTTCGGATCGAGGTAGATTTCGACGAGTTCGTCTTCGACGAGCCTTGCCATCACCCTGGCTGCGACGATCTCGAAGACGTTGAGACGCTCTGCGATCGCTCTGACCGAATTTCCCTCGCCGAGAGCCGCGAGGGCGTTCCAGGCCGTCCCATCGAGTGAGATCTTCTGGTCTTCTTGGACTCCGGTGACCATCCGGAGCGGGGTCGAGGTCGTCCCGACGATTCCTTCGATGCGCTGCCACTCCTTGAGCTCGGCCTCAGCGGCCGCGAGCAATTCGTCGATCTCGAACGGTTCTTTGATCGGCTCTGCCGGCGAGATTCCGTTCTGGAATACGAAGCTGCCGCTGGTTTCCCTACCGAGACGTACGAGAACCTCGACAATCTGGAGGCGTAGAACTTCGCTGAAGAGTTCCGGGTCGTCGTCGCTGACCTCGTCGAGACGGACCCTGCGGCGGTCTTCTGCGTCACGGCCCTCGCTGCCCTGGCCCTCGGTGAAGTCGTCTGACTCGCGGGTGGTGGCGTACGAGATCTTGCCCTCGATCAGGTAGACCCTGCCCCGCACGACATCGCCGTACATGTGAAGCACGCCGTCTTTGGCGCCCTTGGCTAGTAGCCGAAGTACGTCTGGAAGTGGAAAGTCTTCCAGGCTTCCGCTCAGTTCTGACATCTGCGACCCCTATTGCCCGACACGTCACGCCACCGTCAACACTGAGAGTGGTCGTTTTTGTATCGGCGTGGGCCGACCGCCCTGAAGTGGTTGATGCCCGGACGTAGGGATTTTCTTGCTAGCCGTTCGGAATGACGTGAACGGGAGCGCCGACCACATAGGCACGCCAAGTGGTCGTGTCGTTCACGGTGCCCGGATAGTTGTAGTTGACCTTCCACCAGCAAGTACCGCATGTGTAAGTGTCTGGGAGGTCGATTTCGAGCTTGACCCAATCGCCGTTGTAGTCGTCGGCTCCACCGTTGTTGGTCGCGAAGAACTCACATGGCGTTCGAATACCTTGGGAGGTCCACGTCGAGACACCTGATCTCCGAGTTGACATCGCACACGATGGAAAGGTGCCCCCTGTCGGATCCTTTATCTGCACGGTGCCGCCAGGGTTTGCCTCTCCCGGGTCGTACAGCTCGACGACGAAGGTCTTGCCCCTGTAGATGTCCAGTAGCTCGGCGAGGAAGAAGTCGCTCGTCGTTCCTGAGGCGTTGTTGTAGATCGACACATCGCCGATGCCATACAGGCGTGCACCGCCTGTGGCTCGCAGCGCGTATCGGTTGAGACCAGAGTCCGGTCCTCCGACAGCCGGCGGGTTTCTGACTTGCAATACGTAGATACCCTGCACCGGGCTTCCAACGGTGAGGCAACCGGCCGGCGAGGTAAAGGTATACGGGTCCGATTCGAGAACCTGGGGTTGGACGCCGACTGTTGTGGAGCAGATCAGGATATTGTCCGAGATGTCGAGAGGGGTTGCGTCAGGGGCAAACAGGTTGATCTCGATTTCAGGGCCACACGGCACACCCGAGGTTCCCCAAGCCTCGCAACCCCGGTCTCCGGTGCGAACGTCGTCGCCCGTGCCTTGCACAGGCGAGTCCCATCGAAACTCAATGTCATTGAACTGAACGGTGAACGAAGCCCCGCCGTTCGCTTCGATGCCGTACAGGTACCCGCTTGGCCGATAGTCAGGATTTACTCCACAGCCGGAGTTGCCGCTTCCCTGGTTCACCGCACAGCGAGACGAGTATGCGTCGCCCATGCGAGTGGTGGTGTCTCGACCGTGGATGTTTGCCCAGAAGTTTGGTTGCCCGCTACAGCCGGGTTCACCTGGGTCACACGAGTTGCCGAACTGCCCTGCTGGGCTTCCGAGTGGGAGCGGTGGCAGGTATTCAGCGGTGGATTCACGTGTGATTGTTTGAGTGTCCATGCCGAAGATCGACAGGAAGAAGAGGTCGATGGTGTCAGTGATCTCGACCCGCATTTGGGTCTCGAAACCGTCCGGCTGGGGGTCGGTGACGACGAAAGTGTCGAGGTCGACCACGTAGCCGTTCTTGTCTGCGATGTCGAGCGCCACCGCGTTGGCACCTGCCACGTCCGCCGGAAGCTCCACCACAGCGGAAAGCGCGGCTGCTTCTGCTGCCCTCTGCACCCTGCTGGCGTTCACGTACATCCAACCGAGATCGGTTGCGAAGGCGGCCATCCCGATCAGAACGACCAAAGCCAAGGTCACCAGTGGCAGGACGGCTCCTGCGTCTTCGGCGATCCGTTCGAATCTGGATTCGATCCTCTCTCTCATCTTCATGTCCCTAGGAAATCTGGCTCGAGGCGTACCGTTTCGCTGTCCGACCATGAAGGGTTGGTGGCCGACCAGAAGTCGACCACCCAGTCGTGGGTGAAATTGATGCGGACTGCGATGGTGTCGGGGTTGGTGAGGCTGGTATTTCGCACAGACTCTGGATACCCGCATGGCGCACATGACCACGATCCCGATATTTCTGTGTACCGGTTCAGCGGTCCTTCTGTGCCATCAGGATTGACTCGGAATATCTCGATGGTCGTGATCTCGGACCGTGGGGCGTCAATCATTGCCTCGACGATTGCCGGAATCAGCACGTCGTTGTCAGAGTTCGGCTCGTCGCCTGCCGCCGCCGCCACCCTTGCGCCGGTACGGGTGGCGTTCGACACGGCAGACCAGTCGACGAATGCAAAACCGAATTCGACCGCCACCACCGACAGCAGCAGCAGGATCGGCAACAGGAAGGCCATCTCGACGGTCGCCACGCCGCCGTCCTTGCGCAGTGATCTCACGATGAGTACACCTGAGGTTCGAGCCGATTGGTGACGCTCCTGGTGAGGTCCACGCTGCTGCCGAGGATGCCTGTCACGTAGTCATGCGTGAAAACGAGGGTGACCGTCACCCTGTCGAGGTTTCCAACTACGACGTTGCGGTCGGATGGCGCCCAGCCAGGAGGCACGTATTCTCCCGGAAGGTCGGGGTCCGGGCATGGGTCCCACCCACAAGTTGTCACAGCGTTGTAGATGTACGTGTTGGATTGCCCGGTATCGGCATTCGAGATCCTGACCGACTGCAACGACTCGATTCCGGCGGCCGTCATCGTATTTTCGATCGTCCGCAGCCCAGCGATGTCTGCAACCGGATCGTCGGCCGCCGATGAGATCACGTTGGCTGCTTCGCGGCTGGAGTTGGACACGGTCAACCAGTCTTTGAAGAGGAGTCCGAACTCGAGAATCCCGAGCAACAGCGGGAGGAGGATGAGGGCGAGGACGAACGAGGTTTCCACCAATGTGGCCCCCGTGTCGCCTCTCCCACGGAGTCGTCGCATCTATGTTCCGTCTCCTCAGTCTCACGTTTAGTGAGTTCTAACCGCTGACAGTGGTCACAACTTATCACAGGGTGGCTCTCTTCGTTGGCTCTTTGAGAGCTTTCCTCTGGGTTTGTGTCGCCCAGCGGGACACGGTCGGTTCAGGTCCTCTGAGGATCCTCGTTCCGATCCGAGTCCTTCAAATCCGTGCCCAGCCACGCCGATACAGTCCGATTTGTGTATCGGCGCACCTGAGCAGGCCTGTAGCAGCCTGAAGCCTATTCGACGGGAAAGCCTCAGCTCAGGTGTTGGGTATCACCCAAATGGGAGCGCCCTCGACGTACGCTCGCCATGTGGTTGTGTCGGTGACGGGACCCGAATAGGTCGCGGTCCACCAACAGGAGGCGCCGCATGAGTAGGTATCGGACAGAATTATTTCGCGGCGTCTCCAAGCACCGTCATTGCCCACGCCCGCCGGGAAGGTTGCCTGCAGGTTGCCGGCCGGATCTCTGATCTCTACCGAACCGACCGGACTCTCATCCCCGAGATCGAACATCTCGATCACCAGGGTCTTGCCCCTGTAAACGTCGCTCACCTCTGCGAGGTCAAACTGGGAGCCCGCAAAGGGGTCGTCGGCGAATATTGATATGTCACCGATCCCGTAGATTCGAGCGCCTGGCGTCCGGATGGAGTATCGGTTGAGGCCAGCGTTTGCAGGCGGAAGTTGTGGCGCAACTCTGACAGCCAATACGTAGATGCCGGCCAACGGATTGGCAACACCGCACAATCCCTGGCTGTCGAAGACGAATGGATTGGCTTCTACCACCTGAGCAGCGCGGTTGACTGTGGTACCGCACACGAAAGGATTGTCAGAGATGTCCAGCGGAGTTGCATCGGGTCCGTATAGGTCCACGCGGATTCCTGGACCGCAATCTGTCTGAGTGCTCGTCGTTCCCGTATTCCAGGCGTCGTCCTCACACCCTCGGTCCCCGGTGCGCACGTCTTCCGCTGTCGATTGGGCTGGCGAGTCCCAGCGGAATTCGATGTCGTTGAACTCGATGGCGAAAGGGACCCCTGGGGTTGCTTCGATCCCATACAGGTAGCCGCTGGCTCGATAGTCGGGGTTCTGTGCACAGCCTGGCACCCCGCTTCCGGTGCCGGATGCGCAAATCGACGAGTAGGCATCACCGAGGTTCACGTCGGTGTCTCGACCGTGGATGTTGGCCCAGAAGTTGAAGTTGGGCTCACCTGGGCAAGGCGCAAGAGCTGTGCACGAGTTCCCAAACTGGTTGCCACTGCTACCGAGGGGCAGAGGAGGGAAGTACTCGGCCGTGGCTTCTCTTGTGATCGTTTGAGTGTCGAAGCCGAATATCGACAAGAAGAAGAGGTCGATCGTCTCAGTGATAGTGACCCGCATCCGCGTGTCGACCCCACCAGGCATCGGCTGGGGAGTGACCGAGCCCATTGGGTAGCCGTTTCGGTTGGCGACATCGTAGGCCACCGCGCTGGCCGCGGCCGGGTTGACGGGGAGTTCGACTACTGCCGATAGTGCCGCTGCCTCGGCAGCCCTCTGGATCCTGGAGGAGTTCACGAACATCCAACCGAGGTCGGTCGCGAACGCAGCCATGCCCATCAGGACCACCAACATCAGGGTGACGAGGGGGAGGATGGCCCCGGAGTCCTCGCCGATCCGCTCGAACCTGGTGGCGATTTTTCGGGGCATCGTCAGTTCCCGCCGAAGTCAGGCTCGAGCCGCACTATTTGGGTGTCTGACCAGGTTGGGTTGGTGCCGGACCAGAAGTCGACCACCCAGTCATGCGTGAATCTGATGCGCACCCCGATCGTGTCCAGGCTGCCCAGTTGCGTATCACGGTTCATCTCGTCGAAATTGCACGGGAAGCATGCCCATCCTGGGCTGGTGTAGACGTTGCTGGCGCCAGAGTTCACATTGAAGACTTCAATACTGACGACAGTAGCTCTCGGTGCATCCTTCATTGCTTCGACTACCGCCGGGATCAGAACGATCCCGTCGGCACCTGGCTTGTCACCTGCCGCGCTGACAACCCGTGCTGCGGTGCGGGTCGCGTTTGTTGTGGCCGACCAGTCCACGAAGGCGAATCCGAACTCCACCGCGACCACCGAGAGAAGCAGGAGGACCGGCAGCAGGAATGCCACCTCCACAGTGGCCACGCCGTCCTGGCGCGTAAGACGTCTCACGGCGCGAAGATCTGGGGTTCGAGGCGATTGGTGATCGTTCTGGTCAGGTCGATACTGCTACCGATGATGCCGGTCACATAGTTGTGCTGGAAGGTCAGGGTCACTGCCACCGTGTCGAGGTTGTTGAATACCACATTGCGGCTGGAAGGCACCCAGCCTGGTTGCACATAGGCACCGTCCGGATCAGGGCACGGATTCCACTTGCACGCAGTCCCGGCATCGTAGAAATAGGTTGTGCCGGCCGAAGCGTCTGCAGCGTTTTCGATACGAACACTCTGGAGCGAGGCCAGGTTGTCGTCAGTCATCGTTCGTTCGATGATTCGGAGTCCTGCAATGTCTGCGATCGGATTGTCGGCAGCCGCCGAAATCACGTTGGCGGCTTCCCGACTGGCGTTGGAGACAGTCAGCCAGTCCTTGAACAGTAGCCCGAATTCGAGGATTCCCAGCAGCAGCGGAACGAGGAGCAGCGCCATAACAAATGATGTCTCGACCAGGGTTGCCCCATCATCACTTTCATGACCCCAGCCTCTGGAACGCCGGCCCCATCGCCTCATGAATGGTCCTCTCAACCCCTGGTGCTAGATCCACCGGTAGCGACTCCAAGCACGGCAGTCCCGATGCGAAGTCCTCAACTTTGCGCCGCAGCCCAAATCAGCGGCGAACCTGCCCGATAGCCCAAGCAACGATAGTAGATGGACGACAGAAACGGCAGGCGGCCGTTCGATGCGATCTCTGACAGAGTTGTCTGCGCAAATTCCCGGAGTTGCGCAAGAAGGTGACCGAGCACCATCGTTTGTGGCTGTGGCTGTGGCTGTGGCTGTGGCTGTGGCCTGGGGCCGTAAGCCCGCCGTTCGCTGTGCTCGCTAACGGAGTTGCTTCGCAGACTCTCGGAAGTTGCATACCGAGGTCACTGGGCACCATCGTTTGTGGCGGTGGCGGTGGCGGTGGCGGTGGCGGTGGCTGCCGGTTTGGCCCTGGCGGGCCAAGCCCTAACAGAGTTGCTTCGCAACTCTCGGCTTTGGCGCGGTTTGGTCGTCCGGGGGGCAACTGGTGCCCCCCGGACGTCGTGTGTGGCGGCCCTGATTCCGCCACACTTTCCTCCCAAGCTCCCCGCAGGAAAATTTGCTCCAAGACCGGGCTGCCCCCCGGTCTTGGAGCGAGTGGTTCGCCTCCCAGGCTCCCCTCAGACCTCTGTCTGCCTTCCGGATCGGAAAGCTTCGGTCGGCCATTATCTCGCGCTCAGTGAGGTCACTATGCCACGGAGAGTGGCATCGAGAAAGACACAAGCTCTTGATGCGTAACGGGACTAGATATCTGAGAGAAACGAAGCTCTGGTCAAGGGACCCGCCTGGTCCCCACCGGTCGGCTCAGGCCGCTAGTGCTGGCCGGCCAGCTTTCGGTTCTTGAGTTTGGCGATCAGGTAGTCGCGGTTCATCAGGGCGATGTTGTCGATACTGATCGACTTGGGGCATGCACTCTCGCACTCGCCGTGGTTGGTGCACGAGCCGAAGAACTCTTCCATTGTTTCGACCATCGCCTCAACCCGCTTGTAGCGTTCCGGTTGGCCTTGGGGCAGGAGGTCGAGGTGGGCGAGTTTGGCGGAGGTGAACAACTGCCCAGCGCTGTTTGGGCAGGCCGCGATACATGCTGCGCAACCGATACAGGCGGCCGCGTCCATCGCCGCATCCGCGCTCTCTTTTGGCACCGGAATCATGTTGGCGTCCGGAGCCGCGCCGGTCGGAGCGCTGATGTAGCCACCTGCCTCGATGATCCGGTCCAGCGGCGAACGATCCACCACCAGATCTCGGACGATGGCGAAGGCCTTGGCACGCCACGGTTCGACGACGATGCGGTCGCCGTCCTCGAACTGCCGCATGTGAAGCTGACATGTTGCGGTCCCCAACTGAGGACCATGAGCCTTGCCGTTGATCATCACGCCACACGATCCGCAGATGCCCTCGCGGCAGTCGTGGTCAAAGGCGATCGGCTCGCGCTCTTCGGCGATCAGTCGCTCGTTGACGAGGTCGAGCATCTCGAGGAACGACATGTCCTCGCTCACGTCTGGCGCGTCATACGTTTCGAAACGCCCTTCTGCGCTCTCGCCGGCCTGGCGCCAAACTTCGAGTGTCAGATCCATGGTCGTCCTACTTGTAGCTTCGCTGGGCGAGTTTGACGTATTCGAATTCGAGAGGTTCCTTGTGCAAGGTGGGCTTCTCGCCGCCGTTCCAATCCCAGGCCGCGACGTATGAGAAGTTCTCATCGTCTCTGAGTGCCTCGCCATCTTCGGTCTGGTGCTCGACTCTGAAGTGGCCGCCGCATGACTCCTCGCGATGCAATGCGTCCCTGCACATCAGCTCGGCGAGCCCGAAGAAATCTTCAACTCTGCCCGCCTTGTCGAGCGACTGGTTCAGCCTGTCGGCCGAACCGAGCACCCGTAGGTCGGTGTCGAACTCGGTCTTGAGGGCCTGGATTTCGGAAATGGCCTTTTCCAGGCCCTCGGCGTTGCGTTCCATCCCGCAGTTCTCCCAGACGATCTTGCCGAGTTCACGATGGAACCAATCGACAGAGCGAGTACCACCGATGGACAGAAGCCGATTGACATGGTCGCTGGCCTCGGTCTCAGCATCTTTGAACACCTGGTCATCTGTTGGGACGGGCTCGTTTCCCAAGGACTCTGAGAGGTAGTCGCCGATCGTGTACGGAAGTACGAAGTAGCCGTCCGCCAGACCTTGCATCAGTGCGGACGCGCCTAGCCGGTTGGCGCCGTGGTCAGAGAAATTTGCCTCTCCCAGACAGTACAGGCCTGGCAGGTTCGTCATCAGGTTGTAGTCGACCCACAACCCGCCCATCGTGTAATGCACGGCTGGATAGATGCGCATCGGTTGGGCGTATGGGTCTTCTCCAGTGATCCGTTCGTACATCTCGAATAGGTTCCCGTAGCGTTCACGGATCTCGCCTTCTCCCAACCGGTCGATTGGGTCGGCGAAGTCCAGGAATACGCCGTTGCGAAGCGGACCGACGCCCTTCATCTGGTCGACTTCCTTCTTGGCGGCCCGCGAGGCGACGTCGCGAGGGACCAGGTTGCCGAACGCCGGATAGCGCCGCTCGAGGTAGTAGTCCCGTTCGGTTTCCGGGATGTCGGCGGCGGGGCGGTCGTCTCCCACCTTGTCCGGAACCCAAATTCGCCCATCGTTGCGGAGCGATTCCGACATCAGGGTCAGCTTCGATTGAAACTCGTCCGAGGCCGGAATGCAGGTCGGGTGGATCTGCGTGTAGCAGGGGTTGGCGAAGAATGCCCCCTTCTTGTGCGCTCTCCAGGCGGCCGTCACGTTCGACTTCATGGCGTTGGTTGATAGGTAGAAGGCGTTGCCGTATCCACCGGTGGCCAACACGACTGCGTGAGCGGAGTGCGATTCCGTGTCTCCGGTCAGCAGATTACGGGTGACGATGCCGACGGCCACTCCGTCCTTGACCACGACGTCCACCAGTTCTGTCTGGGTCGTCAGTTCGACGTTGCCGAGGTGGACCTGTCTCATCATCGCCTGGTACGCGCCGAGCAGAAGCTGCTGGCCGGTCTGGCCCCTTGCGTAGAAGGTGCGGGACACCTGGGCGCCTCCGAAAGAACGGTTGGCGAGCAAGCCTCCGTAGTCTCGGGCGAACGGCACACCTTGGGCGGTGCACTGGTCGATGATGTCGGCAGACACCTGGGCGAGTCGATAAACGTTCGACTCACGGGACCGGTAGTCGCCGCCCTTCACCGTGTCATAGAACAGCCGAAAGGCGGAGTCACCGTCGTTCGGGTAGTTCTTCGAAGCATTGATGCCACCTTGGGCGGCGATCGAATGAGCGCGCCTCGCCGAGTCGTGGAAGGTGAAGACCCTCACTCGGTAACCGAGTTCGGCCAGCGAGGCTGCTGCCGAAGCTCCTGCCAGACCGGTGCCAACCACGATCACCGTGAACTTACGCTTGTTGGCAGGGTTGACGAGGTTGATCGAGAACTTGTGATTGTCCCAGCGGTCTTCGATCGGGCCGGATGGGACCTTCGAGTCGAGAGTTGTCGTCGTCATCTTCAGGTCCTCATTCAGTGGATAATGCCGAACACGGTGCCGAGCGGGACCGCCATGAACCCGATCACAATGATGGCCGTGAATGTATTGGCGAAAGTACGCCTGAACTTGTTGAAGCGGGGATTGTTGGCCCCGATGCTTTGAAACAGCGACCAGGCGCCATGGCGGATGTGGAACGCCAGTGCGATCTGGGCCGCCAGGTAGAGCACCACCACCGGCCACCGGGAGAATGTGAACACGAGATTGTTGTAGATGTCTCCTCTGGCGAATTCTGAGTTGACGGTCTTGATACCCCAGGTGAGGTCTGCGAGGTGCCACGCCAAGAACAGCAGCACGATCGTTCCGCTCCAGCGCATCGTACGAGACGCATAGTTGGCGACCAGATAGTCGCGGGGAGATTGGTAGTGGGTGCCCCTGGCCTTGAGGTTCGTATAGCCAAGGGTGTATGCCGCATGGATGTGCACAGCGAAGGCGGCGGCAAGCGGCACCCGCAGGAACGCCCACAGCACCAAGGTTCGAGGGAACAGAGGCTCGCCAAGGTCCCGCAGACCTTCCCCGTAGGTGTTGATCTGGGCCGCCCCCTGGAACACGTGGAGGTTGCCGATCATGTGGAAAACCACGAACCCGAGCAGCATCACTCCGCTGATCGCCATCGCGTATTTCTTGCCAACATCTGTCCGATAGATCTCCACGATCCACGGCAGCTTCCTCTTGTGGGAAGCCCCTTGCTGCGTAGTCGCCAGGCTGTCCTCCTATCCAGCCACCGAGACTACCGCGCTGAGTCTTCGATGCGCGCCAAGCTCCGCCCCGGTGCAGGTAATTTGTGCGGGTTTGCTCGCGCAGATTCTCATGGTCAGAACGGCCCCCTCCACCGTCGAAAAATGACTCGATGCCACCTCCCCCAGGGGCCTCCTACGTCGGCGGGGGAGGAGATAGTTGCGCCAAGTTCCGGCGCGATATTGGGGTTGTGCACCGACCCGCAGCAGCACAATCGGCTGTAGCTGCCGGTTTCGGCCTGGCGGCCGAAGCCCTAACAGAGTTGCTTCGCAACTCTCCTGCCGGTTTCGGCCTGGCGGCCGAAGCCCTAACAGA
>QIDH01000072.1 GCA_003229305.1 Acidimicrobiia bacterium
GTCCATTTCTCGGTCCCATCTGCGTCGCCTGCGTTGGTCGAATCATTGGCTTTCAAGAGAGCCTTTTTGGCCATCTCTCTTGTCTCGCCAACGGTATCTGCCGACTTTTCGATCTTGCGCTCGAGCTGAGCACGATGGGCGATCACCTTGGCAGCCTGCTCGCGCAAGGCCTGGTTCTGCTTCTTGGCCTCCTGGATGGCCTGTTCGATCTCGATCTCCGGCTTCATTGCGTTCTCAGCAGTGGTCCGGAAGAGGGCCTTGAGGTAGCCCCAAATACGCTTCAGCATCGGCGTCGTTCCTCCCGATCTTCGGTACTTTCTTCCATCATAAAGAATCAGGTCAGACGGCGCAGATCAACGTTTGCGTCTGGCCCTGCCTCGCATCGATTTCGACCCTGATCCAGACGAAGGGCGGGGGGACCTCGATGACGACCGGCTCGATCGCCTGGTCGACCGGCCGCCCCCGAGATTGGGCAGGTTGATTCCAGAACTCCCGCCGCCGGAAATCCGACCGGAGGTCGAGGCTCTGGATCGAGGGCTGCTCCTCCTGCCTCCGGAAGTCTGTCGCAGTCCTTTCAGGATGGTGGCCGCAGTGCCGAGTCCGCCAAGCCATCCACCGGATCGACGCCTGGGCCGCGGACCCCCGCTCGGAATGCGCTGTCCACGCTCCCGCCGCATCTGCAGATCAGGAGGAAGGTCAGCTCGGCCAGGCCGCGATGAAGGCTGGGCCGGTTGGTGGTCGCCGTGCTCCTCCGGTTTGGGGGGGATCGCCTTGCCATCAACCAGTGCCTCGGCCGCCGACAGTTGCCACTGGGTCATGTCCAGGCCGTCGACCAGGTCATGCAGTTCCTTGGGCGACGAGGCGGCTTCGAGTTTCTCTTCGAACTCCGCGTATGCAGCCGAACCGGTCGCATAGAAGTCCTTGGCCTGTGAATTGTCTGACAGTAGAACCTCGTCCTCGAGTTCGAGGATGTCGTTGGCTACGTCGCCGAGTTGTCCCCGCACCTCGGCCTTGATCTCGTCGATGCGGTCGCCGAACGCTTGCTCCTGGCTCTTCTTGCTGCGCCGCACCATGAACAAGATGAGGGCGCCGATAACGACGATGATCAGCAGGAATACGAACCCACCGCCTCCGCCTCCACCGGATGTCTCCGACGCCCCGGGGAGGGCGTCGGCGAACGCCGAGAAGCCATCTGCGTAGGAGCGATCCAGGGCGTCGAGCGAATTGTCGATCGCACCGTTGAGCTGTTGGTCGCCATATTCGGTGCTTCTCGCGCCGATCTCGCCTGGCGAGACAACTACGACGGTTCCGACTCCCTGGATCCGATCAAGCACCTTGGAAGCGAAAAGATCGGCCCCTTCGACCGGATCCTCGTCGAGCGCGACAAAATAGACCGCCTCAGGGCCATCGGAAATCGAGGCAACCAAACGCTCCAACTCGTTGATATCGACGTCTACGCCAGGATCGACGTAGTAGCCACGCAAGTCGATCTGGGCAACCGTATCGGTCGGCTCGGTTGCCGCCATGGCGCCGACCCCGACCATCAACAGCGCTGCAACCGCCACAATCACAACCCTGACCCCGCGCATTATTGGCCTCCAACCGCTTCGCCCAACTCTTTCGATCTTTCCGTGGCGGCCTTCACCGCTTCGGCCACCAGCTCCCTGAATCCGCCCGCCTCGAACCGCTCCAACGCAGCCGCCGTAGTGCCACCTGGAGATGTGACCTGTTGACGTAGAAGGGCAGCCTCCGTATCCGTCTCGACCATCAACGCTCCCGCTCCTCTGATCGTCTGGGCCACCAGACTGACAGCAACCGGTCGCTCCAAACCCTCGGCGACGCCTGCTTCGATCATCGCCTCTGCGAGGAGAAATACATAAGCTGGTCCAGAACCTGAAACTCCGGTCACCGCGTCGATTTGTGTCTCATCTACCTGCTCGACACCACCGACGGCTCCAAGAATCGACATGGCCACGTCAATGTGTCTTTGCGTCGCCAATGTGCCGCCGGCCACCGCGGCCGCCCCCTCCCCCACCAGGGCAGGCGTATTGGGCATCGTCCGTACGATCGGAAGTCCAGGCAGTGCCGCTTCGTAAACCGACGTAGGCACCCCCGCAACCAACGAAACAACCAGCTGAGTCGTCTCCACACTCCCGGCGATCTGGGAGAGCACGTCGCCGATGCCTTGGGGCTTTACGGCCACAACGATCACATCGGATCCGGCGAGGGCCTCTGACGGGTCGGCCACACAACGGCATCCTGTTTCTGTACGGAGTTGCTCGGCACGCTCTGGGCGGGCTTCGGCGAGGGTCACTTGTTCAGGGGTCCACCCGGCTGCCAGCAGGCCAGTGACCAGGGCTCCTCCCATCGCACCGACCCCAAGGACGGAAACGGTCGGTCGATCAATCACGAATGTCAGTATATGGACTGAACAGGAACCACCCTGCCCCCGGATCGAGTTGTCAACACTGATGCCACGTGTACTTGTCGTCGCCCTGGCCGCGGTCGCCTTCCTTGGATTCGTGTTTTTTGCTCTCGAGCCAACGGATCCCCAGCCGACCACGTCTTCGGCAGCTGAAGCGGAGCGAGCAGATCCCGAGGAGGTCTACGACCCGTTCACGGCAGGTGAAGAACTGCCAAGCGGCTACCGCCAACTCATCAGACGGGACGACATCCGCCCGATCTATGACCCAACATATGTCCCCGCAGCCGAGGCCGACTGGCCCGATGAGCTCCTGGTGATCGGGGTAGAGGTCAATGGCGATGCGCGGGCGTACCCCGTTAGCTTCCTCACCCGCCGAGAGATGGTCATCGACGAGATCGGAGGGGACCCGGTCCTCGTCACCTGGTGACCGATTTGTGCGACGGCGATGGTCCATCGCCGAGAACTCAACGGAGAGGTTCTCGTCCTCGGCAACCAGGGGGCGCTATGGGGCAGGGCGATGACCTGGTTCGACTACTCCACCGGATCGATCTGGAGTCAACCCCTTGGCGAGGCAATCGCTGGACCACTCAAAGGCGAGCGGCTCGAACCTCTTCCGGTATCGCTCGGCGACTGGTCCACGTGGCGGGACGCCCACCCCGAAACACTCGCTCTCGACACGCCTGCCCGTAGCGCCCGCTTCCAACTCGCAGACATGGCGATCGCCCTCGAACTGGGACCTGAAGCCACCGCCTGGTTGGTCCCCGCCCTCCAAGAAGCCGGCGTGGTCAACGACGTGGTCAATGGGCTCGAAGTGGTGGCGGTCACCGACCCGAGTGAGCCGGACCGCTGGGCTGTGTTCTCTCGGGTCCTCGATGACACGACCGTCGAACTAGAAGTGCGAAACGGGGAGGTTGTCGACATCACCACCGGAACAGTTTTCGACCCGGTCCGCGGCACGGCGCTTTCAGGACCGCTGGTTGGCCAGGACCTGGACCTGTTGCCGGGTTTCACGGTCTTTCCCAGAAACTTCTTCACCTTCTGGCCAGACGGCCGCCTCTGGACGGGCGAATGAGGGCACGACGAACAGGTGCCAATCGCCGGTTCGTCTCAGGCCTCGGCGACCGATGAGCGGATCGCCCCACGACGGATCAGTTCCGCCTCCAACACTGCCAAAAGTCAGGCCCTTCGCACCACGTCTCGGATCATCGAGATGACGGTTCCGACCGCGCCGAGGTTGTAACCCTCCGGGATGAGGATGTCTGCGTGGCGCTTGGACGGTTCGACGAACTGGAGGTGCATTGGCCGCACCGTCGTCTCGTACTGGGCGAACACCGATTCGAGGGTCCTCCCCCGCTCAGTCACGTCCCGCTCGACGCGGCGCATCAACCGGAGGTCTGCATCCGTGTCGACATAGATCTTGAGATCCATCAGATCCCGAAGCTCCTTCTCCACGAGCACCAGGATGCCCTCGAGCATCACGACGGGGCGAGGTTCGATGGTGACCGTCTCCTCCGCTCGCAAATGGTTCGCGAAGTCGTAGACGGGTCGCTGAATTGTCACGCCCAACAAGAGATCGGAAACGTCTTGGACCATGAGGTGGGTTTCGAGCGAGTCAGGGTGGTCGTAGTTGACCTTCACCCGCTGCTCGTAGGTGAGGTCTGGGCGGTGGCGGTAGTAGGCGTCATGGGGGATGAGCGCCACCCTGTCTGGACCGATCTGTTCGACCACGGAAGCGGCGATGGTGGTCTTGCCGGAGCCAGAGCCACCCGCCATACCAAGAACGAATGGCTTGACCCCGCCCTGACGAGGCCAACCTGCCGCGATCGCGTCGAGTTTCTGCTGAAGGTCGGGAGGCACAGCCCCAGGCTAGAACCTCCGGCCGGCCAATGGTCAGGCGAGTTACAAACGGAATCAGGTCAGCCTCACCAGCTCTTTTCCGCTCGATCACCATTGCCGGCGAGAACTTCTATCCGTTTTGGCAGCTTGTACCGGGCGAGATGGGTGGCAAGGTGGTCACGGATCTCGTCTGGGGCGAGCGGCCCGATATCCGGCCGCCATGTGACCTGGGCGGTCACAATTTGCCCCCACTTGGGGTCTGGCTCGCCTCGCACAACGGCCTGATCGACGCCATCGATATTGCTGAGGGCAGCCTCGATTTCGGCCGGGTAGACGTGAAAAGCTCCTGTGTTGATCATTCCGTCAAGTCGACCTTGCAGGTAGTAGTAGCCATCCGCATCACGCTTGGCGAGATCCCCGAGTTCGTACCAGCCCTCTGGATCGGCTTGTTCAAGAATCACCATCGGACTACGCACCCAAAGTTCTTCGGCACCCTCGGGGTGGCCGGGGACCGGCCGCAGGGATAGTTCGACGCCCGGAGCCACCCTCCCGCAGCTTGTTGCCAAGGCCTTGTCACGATCACGCACGATCTCGTCATGATCGCCCTGCGTGAGCACGGTTAGAGGCCAACCCCCATCCCACTTGCCGTAGTGCTGGACGAGCACCGACCCGAGGGCGTCCATGGCCTTCTCCATGTCTTCCAACGACATCGGCGCTCCGCCATACAGGAGGCGTTTCAGGCCCGTGATTCGTCGCCCTGCCGACAGAGAATCGACAAGCCGTGCAATCATGGCAGGGACCATGAATGTACTGGTGATTCTGAACCGATCGATGGCTTCGGTGACAGCGGCGGCATCGAATTGGTCAACAAGTACTTGAGGCAGTTCCATGCGTAGAAACGGCATCAGGCCGATGATGCTGGTGCCGTGCAAGATCTGCTGGGTATTGAGAAACACGTCGTGGCCATCGATTGCAGGCCCGTACCAATCACTCCGGTACAAGTTGGAGTTGTGAGCAATTGATGCTTCCCAATTTGCGTAGGTCATCGGCACGCCTATCAGCACATCTTCGGTGGTCGCGCGTGCAAACAACACTGCCATCTGGCCCGAACCCACCTCGCGCGGCACGATTCCCTTCGTCCCGCAGAAATCCGCGTCCGCGGAGTGCACGACTGTTGGTACCTCGGCGTCCACCTGCCGATCACCGTCGGTTACGACTGCGACGACACCGGTGAGCCGAAAGACTCTTTCGGCTTCGCTGGCCGGCGCGCCGGGGTCAATAGGAACGCGAGCAGCTCCGATTCGTTCCAACGCGAGGTGGCTCTCTACAGCCTGCAAGGAGTTCTGATACCAGATTCCAACCCGCCTTCCAGTGAATCCGGCATCATCAAACGAGGCCGCAAGTCGCGCAATGCGATCATCGAGTTCGGCCCCGGTTCGAGTCGATCCATCCAACATTGACACTGCCACAGCCTCAGCACGCGAGACCAGGGCCCGGCTCGTCGCATGTCCAGCGATCATCGAGAGCTTGCCTGGAGCTGTTCCTTTAGGACAGATCGCTGGACCTTCGCGCCGCCGAGCACCGTCGGAAGCTCATCCACAAATACAACTCGGGTGGGTCTCGCCGGCTCATCGAGACTTCGCGAAGCCTCGCGAATGATGGCATTGGCCAAATCGTCCGAGCCTTCTTGACCTGCATCGAGCAACACCGCAGCGGTTACTTCCTGGGCAAGGTCTGGGCCGAGTCCGACAACGCCGCAGTTCACGACCGCTTCGTGTCGAAGTAGAGCACTCTCAACCTGATGCGGGTAGACCACCCCGATTTCTGTCTGTATCTTGTCGCCGGCCCGATCCGAATAGTAGAGGAACCCGTCTTCATCGATGTAGCCGACGTCGAATGGCCGAAACCAATCGCCCGGAAAGAAGGCTTCCGCAGTCTTGTCCGGCAGGTCCCAATAGCCCCCGATCGACATCGCACTGCGGACAGCAATCTCGCCCACTTCACCAGGACCGAGTCGATTGCCCTGGTCATCGAAGATCCCCACCTCGATGAACGGTGACCCAACCCGGCCGACGCTTTCGATCCGATCGGGATGTCCAGCCAGGTCGCTCGCCAGCAATCGCGTTGTGACCGCTCCTTGCTCAGTAGAACCAAAACCATGACACCAAACCGGGCCAAGAACATCGTTGGTGCGTACCAGCTGTTCCGGCGTTGCAAAAAAGAGCACAATCCGTCGGAACCGACGCTCCGATTCGGGCAGTTCCTCTAGTTCGTCGAGGATCGGGGGCCACATCGGTGCTGGAACCAGAGCTCCGGTTGCTCCTTCGGCCAAAAGAGTTCTGGCTAGCGACGGTGGATCAAATACTTCATCGTCCACAAGCACTGTCGTCGCACCCCTCACCCAGTATGGGTACAAGGTCTGGAAGCCACTCGCCCATTGAATCGGATGAAAGTGCACGTTGACATCGTTGCTATCGACATGCTGAGAGCCCGGTCCGAAATCGTCGAGATGAATGAGATTCTGATTGATGACCGCTCGCCAGGTTCGGTGCGTCTCAATCCAGACCTTCGGAACGCCCGTCGTGCCGGTGGTGAGCTGGAGAAACGCTGGATCGTTTTCGTCGACGTCGAGCATGGGTTCTTCAGCAGACGCTTCTGCGATGAAATCGTCGAAAGCGATAGCCCAAGTTGGGCAGTCTGGGCCAATGCCCACGAAATGATCCACCGACCGAAACGACCCGCGATGCGCTCCAACCTCTTCGGCGAACCGGGTGTCGAATAACAACGCCCGAGCCTCGACGTGGTCGAGGGACGCAACATGTGCAGACATTTCGAAGTGACTGTGCAGTACGACCCGCACCAGTCCGTGCTTTTCGAGCCCCAGCCAGGCGTATACGACCTCAGGAGTGTTGTAGGCCAGCACTCCGATCCGGTCGCCGATGGACATCCCCAGGGACCGAAACGCTGCGCCGGTACGGTTCGCCGCAGAGTTGGCTTCGGCGAACGTTGCTGATCCACCGTTCCATTTCAGCGCTGTCCGATCACCAAATGTGCGCACCGTCTGGCGAATCATCGAACCCGCTTCCACCCTCAAGATGCCCTCCTTATATACAGACAGGTCGGTATAGTAAACAAACTCGAATACAGTGTCAATCAGCATTGGACACCGAAAGGCGACATTGACGTGAGAGAAGCTGACGGGGGCCGAAGCGACCGCTTCCGACACACTCACCGGTTGATCATTGACGTAGCGGCAGAGCTCTTTTACCGCAAAGGCATCCACACGACAGGTGTCGACACTATCTGCAGAGAGGTCGGCATCACCAAGGCCACCCTCTACAGCCATTTCGAGTCGAAGGACCACCTCATCGGGGACTGCCTCGAGGTTCTCGACTCGCGATACCACGATTGGTTCGTTCGAGAGTTGACGAGTCGGACTGCGGACCCAGTCAGGCGACTCCATGTGGCTTTCGAAGTGCTGGACGAGTGGTTCAAAAGGGAGAGTTTCCGCGGCTGCGCATTCATGAAGGCGACCATCGAACTCACGGACCCCAAACATCCCGCTCGTATCCATGCGATGGAACACAAGCGGAGAACAGTCGACTACCTCCGAGAATTGACATTTGACGCGGGAGCGCCAGACCCCCAAGGACTGGCGTCCGCCCTGATGCTCCTGATGGAGGGAGCGATAGTCACTGCCCTCGTCCAGGGTGATCAATCCGCAGCGCTAACCGCGGGAAGCGTCGCAGCACGCCTGATTGAAGCGGAGCTCCCGCTTGGTTCCGACGCATGACGCCTCACACACACCTTTCATGGTTGCACGAAAAGCCCCGATCGAACTCCGCCGCCCAGCCACCGTGCGGGCGTCAACCGATCACGATTCGCGCAGGGGATGAATTTTCAGAGCGTTCCCAGGCCGATCTCACCGTCGCGTGCTTTGGCATCGGCTACTTCCGCTATATGGCCTGAGGCAGCGAGAGGCAGACACGATCATCGGGCACTAACCACCAGCGGGGGCAACAGGCTTGAAGCTGCCGGGCTCCTCGGTATTTCGAGGGCCACTCTCTACAGCCCGATCGCCGGCTACGGTCTCGAGGACGCCAAATATTGCCCCCGGCCGTCGCGATGAAGGTATCGCGAATCCACTGGATTCCAACGCAGTCAGGCCAGGAGCCGGGCAGATGAGTGATATGGATAGATCGGGAGGCGGATGGCGTTGCGCAGCGCGGTCTGGCCTGCCTGCCACCGCTCCGGTGTGAACAGGTCCTTGTGAGCGTTCAGAAACGCTTCACGAAGTTCCCCTTGGAGGCCAAGGTAGGCAGGGAATTCTTCAGGAAATATGTCGTTTATGCCTACCGGGAACCATGGTGCGTCTGACATTTCATCTTCGGGGTACCTGGCCTCCGGGATCGCCCGGAATGAGCAACCCTCCAGCAATTTGAGTTCGTCGTAGTCGTAGAACACCACCCTGCCATGTCTGGTCACACCGAAGTTTTTGAGCAGCATGTCACCAGGGAAAATACCGGCGGCCATCAGATCTTTGATCGCCTGGCCGTACTCCAAGACCGCAGCCAGGCAGAGTCCCAGAGTTTCACGACGCAAGTAGACATCCAGAGGAGTGACCCGTCGCTCGACATAGACACGGTGCAAGGTCACGGTCTGATCGCCGATCGACACGTCCCGACCGCATTGCTCATCGAGCATCTCCAACAACTCCGCGCTGAATCGATTGCGAGGGAATTCGAGATGTTCAAACTCGTACGCATCGACGAGTCTCCCGACCCGATCGTGATTGAACACGATGTGGTACTGCTGCCTCACCTCGGATGGGGTCACCTGTTTCTGACGAGGAAAGGTGTCCTTGATCACCTTGAACACCACCTCAAAGCCTGGCAGGGCAAAAACGCTCATCACCATGCCCTCTGCGCCCTCTGCGACCACGAACCGATCATCAGTAGATTCGAGGTGGCCTGTCAGGGCCCTGAACAGCTCTGTCTTACCGTGCTTGTGAAACCCGATCGACACATAGAGCTCTGCGATACGTTTGCGTGGCATCAGCTCACTCAAGAAGCCGACAAGAGCGGCAGGCTCGTCCACCACAACGTGAAAGTACGAGCGAGTGAATGAGAAGAGGATCGACAGCTCCGGCTCAGTTGTGAGCACTGCGTCCACATGGACACCCCGCTCGTCGTGCAGCAAGGCGACCGCAAAGGGATCTGAGCGGTCCTCCCGCCAAATCCGACCGACCACGTAGGCACCCATCCCTCTGTAGAAGACAGACGGGGACCATTCCACCCTCGTGATCTCCCCACCTGTGGTCTCGCGCAGCCGTTTCGAGACAACCGCGCAGTCTTCAGCGAGGTCAGCCCAATCCGCCTCCAACAACGCAGCAGTCAGGATCTCGAAAAGAGTTTCATCCAATGAGCCGTTCACGGGTAGCCAGGACCGCACCGGCTCCCGACCGCCGCCCCGGGAATCGAAATGGAAGTCGCTCGAGACAAACTCGATCTGCTGGTCGACTCCCTGAGTGACGAATATCCGTCTGGCGATCGAGTTGAAGAAAGTCTCCGCGAGTTCACTCTGACCACTCGACTCGATCAGGCCGGAGAACACGGCCTTGATCCCGGTCCAGATCGCGACTCGGGTCAGCCGGCCGCCGCAGACGAGCGCCAGCTCATCAATGGCCTCGTCTACCTGAGTGTCATACTCAGCAAGCCGCCGAACGCTGTCATCGGCCATGCCTGTCCAGTCGGCTGATGCGAAACGTCGGGCGGCCAGATCGGTCAGGTCACCAAACTCGACCCAGAACCGATCGAAACGCGCCTTGATCAACCGGGCCGCATGGTTCGCGAGTCGACTATCGGATAGCTCCGACCTGTCGGGCGCCAAGGCGGGTGGCGAACCGCCAAAGGCAACGACCGGGGGGGCAGCCATCAGAACTGCTTTTGCTCTGTCGAGCCTTCCAGGGCGAGTGTGGACGACCGGCCGCCCGCGACAACGTTCGACACCTGATCGAAATACCCGGCGCCGACCTCACGTTGGTGCCGGGTGGCCGTGTAGCCGAGCCCCTCCATGGCGAATTCGGACTGCTGAACCTCAACGTATGCAGACATCCCATCCCGCGCATACCCGTTGGCCAGATCGAACATAGAAGCGTTCAGAGAGTGGAAACCGGCCAAGGTTATGAACTGGAATCGGTAGCCAAGCGTGGCCAACTCCTTTTGGAACGAAGCGATCTCGTCGTCACTCAGATGCTGCTTCCAGTTGAAAGACGGCGAGCAGTTGTAGGCCAGCATCTTGTCCGGAAACTCCGCATGGATCGCGTCCGCGAACTCGGCCGCTTGACCCAGATCCGGGGTCGCAGTCTCACACCACAGAAGGTCGGCGTATGGGGAATAGGCGAGACCTCTCGCCACTGCGGACTCCATGCCGTTGTGAATGTGGAAGAAGCCCTCCGGAGTACGTTCCCCTGTCACGAAACGGCGATCGCGCTCATCGACGTCACTCGTCAGCAGAGTCGCGGCCAACGAGTCTGTTCTGGCGACTATCAGTGTCTGCACGCCCATCACATCCGCTGCCAGGCGAGCTGCCGACAAGGTCCGCACGTGCTGCGACGTCGGAACCAGGACCTTCCCGCCCATATGGCCGCATTTCTTTTCGGAGGCGAGCTGGTCTTCCAGATGGACTGCTGCGGCTCCTGCGGTGATGTAGCTCTTGACCAACTCGAAGACGTTGAGCGCTCCCCCGAAGCCGGCCTCGGCGTCTGCGATGATCGGAACCATCCAATCGCCGTCCTCGTTGCCTTCAGACCATTCGATCTGGTCCGCCCTGCGCAGCGCGTTGTTGATCTTGCGGACCAGTTCCGGTCCGCTGTTGACTGGATAAAGGGACTGGTCCGGATAGACCTCACCTGCCGAGTTCGCGTCGCCGGCCACCTGCCACCCTGACAAGTAGATCGCCCGCAGTCCTGCCTTGACCATCTGAACGGCTTGGCCACCCGTCATCGCCCCAAGGGCGTTGACATAGTCCTTGATGCGCAACATTTTCCAGAGTTGTTCGGATCCTCTGGCGGCCAGTGTGTTTTCGATGACAAACGACCCCTGGAGTCGGACGACCTCATCCGGCGCATAGTCGCGGGTGATCCCACTCCAGCGGGCATCATCTTTCCACCTGGCGCGGATCTGTTCGACCCGTTGGATTGTCGTCTGGCTTTGCACGTTTGGTTCCTCCCAGTTGGTGCTCAGTCGATGAATTCGTATGCGGGGATGGTCAGAAAATCCTCAAAATCGGGGGCGAAGATGAGCTGTTCGAGCAGCGACCAGGATGCTTCGAACCTGCCGCGGTCAAACTCCTCTGGTCCAAATTCGCTCGCCAGACGAGCCAACTCTTCAGCAGCTATCTCGCGGATGAACGGTTCGTCGACCTTGCGGTCTTCAACTGTGACCACTCCGTGGTGAACCCACTGCCAGAGCTGGGAACGAGAGATCTCGGCGGTGGCCGCGTCCTCCATGAGGTTGTAGATCGCCACCGCTCCGTTGCCACAGAGCCACGCCGCCATGTAGCGAATGGCCACGTCGACGTTGGTTCGTACCCCGGCTTCGGTGATGAGCCCACCCTCGACAGTGAAGTCGAGGAGCGCAGGCGTATTCGCCTCCACATCGTCGCGTCGACGGTCGATCTGGTTCGGTCTGTCGCCCAACCTGGCGGTAAATGCCTCTCTGGCCACTTCGATGAGGTCCGGATGGGCCACCCAGGTGCCGTCGTGCCCGTTTGCGGCCTCCCGTTCTTTGTCCTCGGCTACTTTGGCCATGGCCGTCCGGTTCACTTGTTCGTCACGGCGGCTCGGAATGAATGCAGCCATTCCACCCATGGCGTGCGCACCTCTGCGGTGGCAGGTCTTGATCAGGAGATCGGCGTAGGCCGACATGAATGGCACCGTCATGGTGATCTGGGCCCGGTTAGGCAAAACCGCATCTGGGTGCGAGCGGAACTTCTTGATGATCGAAAATATGTAGTCCCAGCGACCGGCGTTGAGCCCTGCGCAATGGTCACGCAACTCGTAGAGAATCTCGTCCATCTCGAAGGCAGCGAGGATCGTCTCGATCAGCACCGTGGCCCTGATCGTCCCGTGGGCGATGCCCAGTTCGGCCTGGGAGTATACGAACACGTCGTTCCACAGGCGCGCCTCCAGGTGGCTTTCGAGTTTCGGCAGGTAGAAATATGGGCCGGACCCCCGCTCGACCAGTTCGGCCGCGTTGTGAAAGAAATAGAGTCCGAAGTCCACGAGGCTCGCCGACAGTGGCTTGCCGTCGATCCTGAGGTGTCGCTCGGAGAGGTGCCAGCCGCGGGGACGCACCATCAACGTCGCGAGATCGGTGCCGAGCTCGTAGCGCCTACCGTCCGAGTTGGTCACTGCCAGACGTCGCCGCACCGCCTCCATCAGGTGGCGCTGGCCATTGACCATCACGTCCCAGGTCGGCGACGCCGAGTCCTCGAAATCGGCCATGAACACGTTTGCACCCGAGTTGAGGGCGTTGATGATCATCTTGGCGTCCACCGGGCCGGTGATCTCGACTCGCCTGTCTACGAGATCGACAGGTGGGCTGGCAACCTTCCAGTCTGCGGTGCGAATGGACACCGTCTCGTCGGAAAAATCAGGCATCTCTCCGTCATCTATCCGGTGCTGCCGCTGCGCCCTCGCTTTCATCAAATGACGTCGTCGAGCACCGAAAGACTCCTCGAGTCCGGCCAGGAAACGGAGCGCATCGTCGGTGAGGACCCCATCGCGGCCTGACGACGAGGTCGAGGCAATTTCGATCGGTCCGTTCATTTCGGAACATCCTGGCTTCGGTGGATTTCCAGCTTCGGGCACCCGGTGAGACAGACATAGTCTTTCGTGCTGCAATTATGTACAAAATTTCGCATTCTGTTAAATTCGAAACAATACAGAGGATAATTTCAGATGTTATTATGCATGACCGAGACTCCATGGCCCCCAGCCGACAGCTCGCCAGCTGCGGGTTTCGGGCGACTCGTGCCCACCACGTGACTATTTTCCAGGTAGTTGGAAGTAGCCACGAAGATCGGCGATAATCTCATCTCACACCCCTGCCAGCCGATAGTCATAGGTAGGGGTCGCAAATACTCTCTCCGCTTGCCAGGAATCAGCATGGAACGAATGACACTTGGCCGAATGCAGAATCCCGTCCGGGGGTTCATGGACGCCGGCGCCGCCATCGCGTCGGTGGCGGGTGCAGTGGCTCTAGTCATCATGACCCGCTCTGACGTTCCACGCCTGATAAGCATGGCCGTCTTTGGAGCGAGCCTGGTGGCCCTGTTCACCACCAGTTCTTTGTATCACTCGATCCAATGGGGCGAAATATGGAGAAAGCGGATGCAGCGCCTCGATCACTCGATGATCTTCTTCCTGGTCGCCGGCAGCTACACGCCCCTGGCGGTAAACGTGCTTACAGGTGCATGGCGCTGGTCGGTCCTCGTGGTGGTCTGGTCGGTAGCCATCGTCGGCATGGTGCAAAAGCTCGTCCTACCGAAGGTCAAGGCCTGGTTCTCGATCACCCTCCAGACCACGCTCGGCTGGTTCGCAGTGGTTCCCATCGTGGAAATGGTGAATCTCTTGTCCGGCGGGGCCATCGTTCTGATGGTGGCCAGCGGACTGTTGTACACCGCAGGGATGATCGCCTTCACCACGAAACGACCGCGTCTGTCCCCGAGGGTGTTCTCATATCACGAGGTATTCCACGTCTTCGTGATCAGCGCCGCGGCGCTGCATTTCGTGATGCTCGTTATCTACATCGTGCCTTACCAGGGCGCCTGACCGATCGCAGTTGTTCAGGCCCCGCCGAACACTGACGCCTGTACGACAAAGTAGAGCAAATCCCGCCGCTGCGGTCGTAGAACCTCCTCACGACTCTTCAAACAGGAATCCTGGGTGTCTACCTCTACTACAGCGCGGTGGCGCCAGATCGCGATCTGGGCGCTGCCTTCGTTTGTCACGTTCGTCTGGCTGGCCGTCGTCGTCTCTGGCGACCATTGGGGACGGATCGCCGCCGTTTGGCAGTCGACCGTCACGATGATCTTCGGCAGTTTCGTGGCCGGCTCGACACCCCAGGGAGGCGGTGCCGTCGCCTTCCCGGTGTTCACCAAGATCCTCGAAGTGCCAACCCCGGTCGCGAGGACGTTCTCGCTGAGCGTGCAGGCGATCGGCATGACCACTGCTTCAGCAATCATTCTGCTGGCCGGCCGAAGGATCGACCGTCGGGCGGTGGTCGCAGCCGGGGGCGGAGGTTTGGCCGGCTTCTTCTTCGGACTCTTTGCCCTGTCTGACCCTGACGGTCTTTTCTGGCCTTCGAAGATGTCTGCCCCGTACGTCAAGGTGACCTTCACGGTCATGTTGGCTGCGATGTCCTACATCGTGTTCCTGTCGTTGCGGGCCAAGGAGCAGGGGACGGATTCGATCGAGGAGTGGAACGATCGGGTGTGGATGGGCCTGGTGGCGGCAGGATTCATCGGCGGTCTCGCATCCGCATTCACAGGGTCGGGTGTCGACGTTCTGCTGTTCCTCTTCGCCGTGGTCATGTGCGGTCTTCACCCAAGGGTCGGGGTACCTTCGAGCATCATCGCCATGGCCATGACCTCGGTGGTCGGGTTCGTGATCCTGGGTGTGATCAACGGCCAGCTCTCGGTCATGCTCGACGAGGCAGGAGCGGTCATCTCGGTCGGGGGCCAGGCCGTCGAGGCCCTGCCCGCCCGCCAGTACGACGTGTTCGGATTGTGGATGGCCGCAGTGCCGGTGATCGTCTGGGGCGCGCCACTGGGCGCATACGCTGCCCACATGATGACCGAGCACAGGCTCATCAGATTCGTCGCCGGCATGGCCGCCCTCGAGGTGCTCAGCACAATCATCTTCCTCGACGCCCTGCGAACCGACTACGCCCTAGCCATCTACGGAGTGCTCGGCCTGCTCACCGCCATCGCCGGAATCCGCTACATGTCAATCCGCCGAATCTCGATCCTCAACCTCAAAGAACGAACAAGCGAAAACGTTTAAGGCCTGCTGCGGTCACCTCCTGTCTCACGTAGATGCACAGCTCAGTCACATCTGCCGGTGTCGGGCCCGAGGTTGAACTGATAGCGTGTGCGAATGAACAGGTGGGAATACGAAGAGATGTTTGTGCAAAGTCGGTCAGGGCGGGCGGGTGCTCTGATCGGCCGCCGGCTTTCGTACTTCATAGGGGCCATCATCCTGGCGTCCATTCCAGTAGCGATCTGGAACCTCGCAGGCGGATAACAGCAGGCGCTTGTCGAATCGTCGCAACCACCTCAACAGCCTCGGGCAGCGCACGGTGGTAGATTTGGCTGGTCGAAGGCTACAGGTACGTTTCCTAGTGCCGCCCCCACACCGAACCTCTGAGTTCTCTCGCCTGGAAATCACCAACAACGGCCCACGAGCCGGGTTTGGGCCTCAGTTCTCGATCACGCCGGAAAAAGGCCTTGGACATACCGACCCCCGCCGCCGGGACGTCACGCCGAGCATGCGGGCGATTGGTATGGCGACAGGCGCTGCGATCATGCTGGAGGGTGGTCGCCGATAGCTTTAAGCAGTTTGAGCAGGTCCGGTAGCTGGTTGCGGACGGTAACGGCGATGATGTCCAGGTCGACATCCCAATATCCATGCACAATCCGATTCCGAAGCTGAGCAGGCGACCGCCAAGGAATGCCGGGATGGCTCGACTCGAATTCGTCGCTCACCTGGCTCGCCGCCTCACCGAGCACTGTCATGTTCCAGAGCAACGCGTCTCGGCGTAGTCGGTCTTGTGCCAGGCCATCCCCGTCCAGCGTGCCGAGGACTTCGATGGCGTTCTGTGCAGCCGCGATCATCTCTGCAATGAGTACTAGGTCACGCCGCATACACAATGACTGCGTCGCGAAGGATCTGATCTCGGAGCAGCCTGTTGAGATACTTTTTTGAAACGAGATCCACCTGGCGGCCCAACGCCACCGCTAGCTGGTCGTTCAGCTCTTCGATGGCCCACCCGAGCTCGCTATCGGGATCGAGCGTGTACAGCAGGTCGACATCGCTGTCCGGCCCGTCCTCATGCCTGGCGACAGAGCCAAACACCGAGAGTTCGGCAATGCCGAACAAGCGGCATAGCCGGCCCAGTTCCTCGGGATCGACCGAGAGGTATTCTGCGGCTGCCGATGACGATACGGTGGACATATCACAATTGTATAGCGTGAATCAGCGGTTCACCGGCGCCAGGCGGCCCAGCCTCGACGAGTCACCGACACCCGGATCAGAATGCGAATGTGCGGATGAGACCGACCACTGAAATAGTGACCAAAAGGCCGAGGGTGCCGCGTCTCACCGATTCGAGGGTGGAGCGGCGGAAGACTTTCGATCCGATGAAAATGCCTACCGCCAACAGAGGCAGAGCAATAACAACGCGGTTCCAGAGCGAGCCGGAGATCGACCCGTTGGCTGCCAACAGGCCAATGACCACAGCATCTGAGGCGAAGAAATAGACAATCAAAGTGGCCCGCATCTCCGCCACTGCAATTGTCGTGAAACTGATCGCCAGCACCAGAACCAGCCCGGAAAGTGCTGTCGCCCCATTGACCACTCCTGCCACGAATCCGACCACGAACAACAGAACTGAGGTGGGGGCCAGGCGACCCCGATGGCTGACCAGCATTGCGAAGCTCAGAACGAGCAGCACACTGAACGTCACGGCTCGCAACACGTCCCCGTCTGCCCGAGTCAACAACAGCACACCGATCGGGTTCCCAACTGCCGCAGCGGCCAAGAGCACCCAGAAGTCACGCCACCGCACTTCGCCCCAGATCGACGGCGCCTGCAAGACACTCGCCACCACCTCGAAGACGATCGCCAGGGGAACGGCTGCCAGCGGTTCGATCATGAAGGCCAACCCGGCCACCAACACCGCTGAGAAACCGAACCCCGAATAGCCCCGCACAAAGGCTGCCAGGGCCAGGACCGCGCCGGCGAAAACGGCCTCGGCGACCGTGAAATCGAGGCCCGACCACAGGTCGATCAAACCGGCTCCATCGCGGCCGTCGCATCATCGCCGAGAGTCAAGGAGATGATCCTCATTGAAGGTAACCGTTCAACGCGGCCAGAGCACTCACGATGTCGGCGTCTCCGTTGTAGAAATGCGGAGCGAGCCTGATCTTGCCCATCCGAGCAGCGACGTCAACCCCTTCGGTTTCGAGGTGCAGCGAAACGTCCTCGACAGAGCCGGCCAGAGGACGCAGAAGGACAATGCTGGAAAGCCGGTCGGGATCGCCCCGGTCGCCCACGTCGTAGAGACTTCGGTCGACGCCATCGACTAAGTGAGACGCGAGCTCCAGATTGTGCTCATGGATCCTTGCTACGCCGGTACTGGCGACCAGGCCAACCGATTCAATAAGTGCCGCGAAATTGAAGAAGTTGGCCGTTCCGAAGATGTCGTGGCGACCGGTGGCAGAAGGAGTGATCGTGCTCAGGTCGAGGCCGGGGTTCACCAGATCATCTGCGGTGAGGGCGTTGAGCCAGTAGAGCTTGGCCGGGCTCACTCGATCCGAAGCGCGGGGTCCCAGCCAGCAGAAGCCGGTTCCGTACGGACCGCACAGCCATTTGAACCCGACGCCGGTCAGCACATCGATGGGCAAATCGGCCGGCGAGATCGGCAACGCCCCGACCCCCTGCGATCCGTTCACGACGAACAGAGCGTCCACGCTGCGACTGACTTCGCCGATGCCTGCGAGGTCGGTGACCTGGCCGCTGAACGAGTGCACCCAAGTCAGGCAGACAACCTTCGTGCGGACGGTGATGGCCTGCCTAACCTCATCGACGCTCAGCACCTCTCCGGCCGGTTCGACCTGGACGACCTTCAAACCCGAAGCTTGCAAGCGAATCCAGGGGAGGATGTCGGAGGGGAAGTCGTTGGCTGCGACGATGACCTCGTCACCCTCGCCGAGATCGAGCCCGTTGGCGACGAGGTGGAGCCCGTACGACGAACTGTTCGCCAACACCAACTCGGAATCCGGCACTGCGATGAGGTCGGCCAACACCGACCGCAAGCGGCCAGGAATCTCGGTGAAAGGCTTCGATGTCTTCAGATTGTGAGGTTGCTGCTTCCAGCGAACCATCTCGGCGACTGCCTGCGCAGCGATTCCCGGCAACGGCCCCTGATGGGCGGCGTTCAGCCAAACTCGTTCTGGCGGTAGGTCGAAGTCACCAGCGATGTCCAACACGAAGGTCAGTCAAGCATTCTCGACCAGCCTTCCATGGCCAACAGCAATGTCGATCCTGGCCGTCCGCAATCGACGTACGTATGACAACGAGAGGCGCGGGCGTGCAATATCTCCTGCTCATCTACGACGAAGAGAGCGCTAGACCACAACCAGGGACTACCGAACATGGGGCTATGTGGTCGGAGTACCAACACTTCACCACCACCATCCGCGAGCGTGGCGAGTTCGTCGCGGGAGGCGCGCTGCGCCCAACGACTGCCGCCACCACCATCCAGGTTCATGAGGATGTAACGCTCGCCAGCGATGGTCCGTTCGAAACCACCGATCGCCAACTCATCGGGTACTACCTGATCGATGTCACTGATCTCGACGAGGCGATAGCAACCGCGTCTAGGTTGCCTGGTGCCAGGCACGGTTGTGTAGAAGTGCGGCCGGTGATGGAGGTTCCCTGAATGGTCGAAAACATCCGCGCAACCATCGAGGAGACGTTCAGACGCGAAACGGGCGCAGTGTTGGCGACCCTGATCCGATATGTCCGGGATTTCGATCTCGCGGAGGATGCCCTCCAGGATGCCTACGTCGACGCCCTGCGAACCTGGCCGACCAACGGCATTCCCGACAAGCCGGGCGCATGGTTGACCACCGCGGGTCGCAGAAGGGCCATCGACCGACTGCGCCGGTCCGCCACCCTCGCTCGGAAGCAGGAGGAGATCCTGGCCGAGCTGGTTAGCAGGGAGCACATCGGACCGAGCGAGGTGGAAGACGCGAGCGCGATCACAGACGACCAACTCAAGTTGATCTTCATGTGTTGCCACCCAGCGCTTTCGACTGATTCGCAGATAGCGCTGACCCTTCGCAGCATCGGGGGCCTGGCCACGCCGGAGATCGCCGGCGCCTTCCTCGTCCCGGAGTCGACAATGGCGCAGCGCATCGTGCGCGCCAAACGCAAGATCAAGGACGCCAATATCCCGTACAAGGTCCCGCCCGATCATCAACTCCCTGACCGGCTCAACGCGGTGCTGGCTGTCATCTACCTGATCTTCAACGAAGGGTACGCCGCCTCTACCGGACCACAGCTTCTGAGAACCGATTTGGCCGAGGAGGCAATCCGGCTGGGCCGTTTGCTCACTTCGCTGATGCCTGACGAACCCGAGCCGATCGGTCTGCTGGCGCTGATGTTGCTCAACCACGCAAGAGCGGCGGGTCGGGTAGACGACGTTGGAGACCTCGTCCTGCTGGAAGACCAGGACCGCTCGGCCTGGGACAACGAGCTGATCGAAGAAGGTGGCGCTATGACGGAGCGAGCGCTCCGGATGGGTCGGGCCGGTCCGTACCAGGTGCAAGCAGCCATCTCCCACCTGCACTGCGGATCGCCATCGCTCGCCAGGACCGATTGGCCTCAAATCCTCGGCCTCTACACAGAGCTCGCCAAGATGGGCGCCTCTCCGGTCGTTGAACTCAATCGGGCTGTCGCCGCCTCGATGGTCGTTGGACCAAAGAAGGCGCTGGCAGCAATTGATCGGCTCTCGGACCATCTCGACGGCTACCGGCACTTTCACTCCGCCAGGGCAGACATGCTGCGCAGGCTCGACCAGCCCTCCGAGGCCACGATCGCCTATAGGCGGGCGTTAGATCTCACAGAAAACGACCGCGAGGTCCGCTTCCTGCAAAAGCGCCTAGCGGAAGTCAGCGCGTAGTCCGCGCTCCGCCCACTCGTTTTCGTCTTGCGGACGCGAGGTTCACCGAGAGCGCTATGACTGATGCTGCACGAGCGGGTGCCTACTGGCGCGCGCTCTTCGGCCGGGCTGTGACCCTCGGCCCGCTAGTTGCCGTTGGTCAGCCGGCTAGAAACAGTCGGGCGAGGAAGGCAGCCATCTGTATTCGGGTCACTTCGTCGCCAGGCGAGAACGTTGTCGATGACGTGCCGGTCGTGATGCCAAGCCCGAAAATGCGGGCGATATCGTCGCTTGCAAACGAGGCAGCAGGCACGTCCGTGAACGGCGTCGCCACAATCGGAGCATCGGACCCAGTGGCCGCCTTGTAGAGCCTGGAGAGGAAGGCGGCCATCTGCTCACGGGAAACGTCGTCGCCAGGTGAATACGTGGTCGAAGACGTGCCTGTGGTGATACCGAGCCCAAAGATGCGGGCGATATCGTCGCTGGCGAACGAGGCAGCAGGCACGTCCGTGAACGGCGTCGCCACAATCGGAGCGTCGCCACCGGTCATTGACTTGTAAAGCCGGGACAGGAAGGCGGCCATCTGCTCACGCGTGACATTGTCGCCAGGTGAGAACGTCGTCAACGACGTGCCGGTGGTGACGCCCAGGTTGTAAATGCAGGTCACGTCGTCGCGGGCGAATGATGACGCTGGTACGTCGGTGAATGGGTCAGCACTCAGGTCACATGCCGCGACCTCGAAACCGGCCGTGTCCGAATGCGTGAAGCCGTCTGTGTCGGTGACGGTCAGCGTCAGGTCTCCTGTCGTCGCTTCGCTGCACGAGACGGAGGGGGTGGCCGAGTCGGCTCCTGAAACCGTGCAGCCCGCCGGAGCTCCTGACCACGCATATTTGGCAATCGAACCCCAAGCGTCCGAAGACGCTGAACCATCGAAGACCGCATTGGCCACCGTCTGACTCCCGGCATCTGGGCCGGCGTCGGCCTTCAGCGCATCCTGTGCGTACCAGAGCGTGGAGTCGGAGTCGTTCTGGAACGTAACAGCCATGCGTCCATCTGGCAGCCAAGCCGCGCCGAACTCCCGCGTGGTCCAGACCGCCCTCGTACCTGCGTAGTCTGGCCCGGTCGGGTCGAGGACCTGGGCGACGATGTCATAGACTCTCCAATTGCCGTTGGTGTCCCTGGTCGACATGGCGATGGAGCCAGACAGGTTGCAGTCCGTCCACGGAATGAAGAGGGTGTCACCGCCGTCGATCAGGAGCTCAGGACGCGAACATTCGAAGTCGAGTTCTCCAAGTTTTCGGTCGGCATTATCCCATTCGATGTCCCAGCTCGTGCCGTTCCACCAACCCAAGACATGGTTGCCCTGTCCTATGTCCGTTGCAGCGACCACGGGATTGCCAACGCTGTCGACAACCGTGCCAGCGCCGATAGGGACGTTTCCGTCGGCGTCTGTGTAAACGGTCTCGTCTGACCACGTTCCCCCTGTCATACGAGCGAACCGGATCTGAGCGTTTGTAGCATCGACATACGAAACGCCGAGGTCGCCGTTGGCGAATTGGACGAGCCCTGGATGACGGCCAACGCTCGTGGAGGTACCGTCACCGTCTGCGTCGACGAGAGCGTCGGTCCAGACACCGCCGCTACGGGTCGCAAAACGTAGTTCAAGGTTGGTCGAATCGTAATAAGCGACCGCCGGCTCGCCGGAAGCGAGCACCAACAACGAAGGCTGCCCACCTACATCTGTCGACGTACCGTCACCATCCGCGTCGACCAACGTGTCCGCCCAGACACCACCGCTACGGGTCGCATATCGCAGTTCCTGGTTGGTCGAATCGTAATAAGCGACAGCCGGTTCGCCGGAGGCGAGGATTGCGATCGACAGGGAACGACCAACGTTCGTGGACGTGCCGTCACCATCCGCGTCGACCAACGTGTCCGCCCAGACACCACCGCTACGGGTCGCATATCGCAGTTCCTGGTTGGTCGGGTCGTAATAAGCGACAGCTGGTTCGCCGTCGACGACCGCAAGATCGGAAAAATTGCCGACATCGGTCGAGGTTCCGTCTCCGTCGGCGTCGACCAGAGTGGCAGTCATTGGGATGGGCGCCGGCTCGGCGCGCACAACGACTGGTTCGCTGGTGGTGATCAAGCCGATTCGGATGCGGTAGGTGCTGCCTGCCTCGAGGTCCGCGACGACAGCAATACGATTGACGGTTGCACAATCCAACAACGAAAGCGCGCCGACCGAGCTCCCGGAGTAGACCGCGATATCGGTCGATTCGGTCGACTTGGACTCGAACATCCAGCTCCCGGATTCGGGCGCCACGAAATTGAGCCAGGCTGATTCTGCGTCGAGGGTCTCCAAGCCACATACAACCGATTCACCCGCCTCGGTGGCCTCGGTCCCCGCGAACTCCAACCCGATCACCGCTGTAGTGGCGCCGGATCGGAACGTCAGATCCGTGGCGCTCGCAAAATCGTCTGCCGCCGCTACGACAGCCGTAACGCCAACACCTCCCGTCCCGACGTCGTCGGTGCTGTTGACGCCCATCTGGACGAACTCCTGCTCGGCGGGCGCGAACGTGCGCTGTTCCTCAACCGCGTCGTAAGAGTCAGCCGCATCGTCGTTGCAGGCACCGGTGCTGTTGTCAACTGTGTCGTTCCAACCGATCTCGGTGTCGTGATCCGAACCGGTCGCGTACGCAACGTACTCTCCGGCGGTCGCTGCCGTGAAAGTGAACCACACGGTATTGTCACCGTCGCACACGTCCTCGGTTGCTTCGATCGTCGCATCGATTGTGCTGAAGCGTTGTTCGACGCCTTCGGTCAGGGCTATTGCGTCGGCTATGTCGTCATTGGCCGCAGGTGCAGCCAGGGCGACGGTGGCGGTGATGACCACGGCGGCAATGGCCAGCGCGAGTATGAATCGAGTACGCATCTCAGCTCCTCTGAATACAAGGCCAGAAGCTCCCCTCAGCTTCGTGACAAGCAATGGCCGTCGGTGGGCGGCACCCTACACGCCAGGCCGGTGACGCGCCTGCCTATCGAACCGTCCGCCAACCGGCGGAACAGGCACCTTTTCAGTCAGTTTCGCCGACCGCGGAACGGACGTCCGCTGATCGGTCGAACGAAGCCGTCAGGGTTCATGTTTCAGTTGGATCGACCCCGCCTTGAAGATCTCCCAGCCGTCTAATGTCGGTATCGTCTGGGCATGAAGATCCGAGACAAGGTCTGCGTGGTGACAGGGGGTGCCAGCGGGATTGGGGCGTCGCTGGCCGAGCGGTTCGTCGTAGAAGGGGCGAGGGCGGTGATCATCGCCGACCTGCACGAGGATCGAACGATGGATGCCGCAGAGCGGATAGGGGTCAGCGGCATTGCCTGCAACGTGACGGATGAGGCTCAGATCGGTCAGCTGGTCGAAACAGTGGAACACCGGCACGGCCCAATCGACCTCTTCTGCTCCAACGCAGGGTTCTCGATCGACGGGGGCCTGGAGGTAGATGACGACGGCTGGATACAGCTCTGGAATCTTCACGTCATGGCTCATCTGTATGCGGCTCGAGCTGTCGTCCCGTCAATGAAGGCCGCCGGTGGCGGCTACCTGCTGCAAACGGTATCCGCAGCCGGACTGCTGTCTTCACTGACCAGCCTGCCGTACACAGTTACGAAACATGCATCTCTTGCGTTCGCTGAGTGGCTGGCGATCACCCATCGGGAGCACAACATCAAGGTGTCCGCCCTCTGTCCCCTAGTCGTCGAAACGCCGCTGACCGATCGATTCGAGCTGGACAAGTCGGCGGGTGCGATCGCCACCACCGACCAGGTCGCAGATGCGGTGATTGCCGGACTGGCTAAAGAGACCTTCCTGATCCTCCCGCACCCCGAGGTCGCAGACTTCGTGCGTCGCAAGGGTGAAGACGAAGACCGCTGGCTGACCGGCATGTCACGCTGGTGGGCATCGGTGACCGGCAAAACGATCTAGTTCGCGTCTGCCCAATCCAATGCGCGCAGGATCAGGGTGGCAGCCTGGCCTCGAGTGAGGGTGTCACCAGGGCAGGCAGTGCGCGCTTCGCAACCGGCCATTACACCTGCCCCTGCCAGGGCATTCAGGACATCCTCGGCCCAATGTCCATTGTCATCGTCGAAGGCGTCCTCGGTGGTGGCGGGGAACTCGAACGCCCGATCGAGCATGGCTGCGAACTGGGCGCGGCTGATCGTATCGTCGACGCAGAACAGCCCATCCTCACACCCGAGAGTGATTCCAGCAGCGGCAAGGCGGTTGATCGCCTGTTCCGCCCAATGCCCCTCATCGTCGGTGAAAAAGTCTTCAGACGTACCGGGCAGATCGAGCGCCCTATCCAATAGAACCGCCATGGCGTAGCGGGCCAGGCCGTCCGATATGCAACTCTCGAGCTCGGCACATCCGAGATAGATATCCCGATTCCGGAGCTCGGTCAGGGCCGGCTCGTGGACGCTGCCGTTGTCGTCCTCGAACGGGTCGACACATCCGAGCCGGTTGCTGTCCGAGATGAGGAGCTGGTCAATGGTGATGCCGAGATCGGTCGCCGCTGACACGACTCCGCCGTAGAACAAGTTCAGCCAGAACTCACGCACTCTGACATTGTCCTCGTCAGCTCTTCGGAATTCGAGATTGGTGCGCTGGATCGCCAGTTCTCCGTCCAGCCATCCCTCCAATATGCCGTTGGCCTGGCCCAGGTCGTTGAGCTGCACCCGCCCCTCGATGCAGGTCCATCGACCATGGTCAATCAGACCTGGCCCCCACAACATGTTCTCACCACAATTGCCGGGCTGGTTGACGTGGTAGACGTAGTAGCCGATCTGGGTCTGATCTGTGCTCGTGCCGTTGTAACCGCTGGCCTTGTAGAGAATACGAGCGGACCATCCCTGATTGGTGGGCGTTGAAGGAATGCACCCCCTAGCCGAGGAGCCATAAAGGCCCGCCAGACCGGGCAGCTTCCCGTCGACGGTCGAGAACCAATCGTCGAAGCGCAACATATAGCGGAAGTAGACCTGCTCCGGGTCCTCCTCGAGCAGGAAGCGGTACCTGGCCCCAACCCCTCGCTGGGTACCGGCCGGGAGCGTGATGTCCAGACCACCACCGAAATATCCGGCAGCGCCCGTCGTGTTGTCCTTGTCCGCCGTTCTGATATCAATCCAGTTCGGCTCCCACGGCGCCGGGCCCGGATCGGGTATTTGCTCGCCCTCAGAGTCCAGCGGAGGCCATTCCGGGAACGGATCCTGGTCGAAGGACTCGTCGTAGAGGGTGTCGGCGAGCGCGGCCGACCCAAGGCTCGAAATCAAGAGCCCCACCATCAGGAGAACCGCCAAGCCCCTGCGCTGTGAGCGGCCACCCCTAGGGGCGGAGAAAGTGCGCATGACGTGAGCGATACGTTAGGAGCAACACCCCAATACCGGAAGCCCACGCCCTGGCCGTCGCGTCAGATCGGCCTTCTCCGGCGGGAGGAGATGACGCCGGTGTCGAAACCGCCCAGGTGTAAGCCACCGGCAAACCTGGCATGTTCGATCTTCAAACACCGGTCCTGGACTACGGACAGACCTGCGTCGATCGCCGTGCGGGCTGCCACGTCATGGCGGAGACCAAGCTGAAACCAGACGACCTTGGCGCCAATCGCGACTGCTTCGTCGACTACGCCCGGCAGTTCGTCTTGTTTGCGGAATACATCGACGATGTCAGGGACCTCTGGCAGATCGGCAAGTGATTCGTAACATTTCATCCCAAGAACTTCTTCGTAGAAGGGGTTGACCGGATAGACCCGGAGATGCGTCCTGGTGATGTATCGCGCGACGAAATTTGACGAGCGCAGCTCGTTGTTGGACACACCTACGAGGGCGACGGATTCCGCGGTCCTGATGATCCGGAGTCGGTCACGTTGGTCTGATTCGAGAACTTGGGTAGTCACGTCCGCTCCAGTGCTTGTTTCAGATCCCAGATTATGTCCTCCACGTCTTCGAGTCCCACGGAGATGCGAATCATGTCGTTTCCCACGCCGGCGGCTTCTCGTTCTTCGTTCGGGACCTGCTGGTGGGTAGTGCTGGCGGGATGAATCACAAGAGTCTTGGCGTCACCAACGTTGGCGAGGTGGCTGGCCAACTCGACACTCTCGATGAATCCGACGCCTGCCTCGAACCCGCCCTTCAGCCCAAATGTGAACACTGCCCCTGGTCTGCCATCCAGGTACTTCTCGGAGAGGCCGTAACTCTGGTGATCCTCAAAGATCGGAAAGCTGACCCACTCGATCTGTGGGTGGCTGGACAAAAAGCGGGCCACCGTCTCCGCGTTGGCGGCGTGGCGGTCCATTCGCAGCGAGAGGGTCTCGAGACCGAGCAGCATCACAAAGGAGTTGAAAGGTGAGATCGCCGCCCCGACGTCCCGCAACAGTTCGGTCCTGGCCTTGGTCAGATAGGCGTACTCGCGAAAGTTCTCCCAGAATCGCAAGTCGTGATAGGCCGAAGATGGTTCAACGATCGCCGGGAAATTGCCGTTGTCCCAAGGAAACGTGCCACTCTCGACGATCACTCCCGCGATCGCGACACCATGGCCTCCGATGAACTTGGTCGCCGAATGCACCACAACGTCTGCACCCCATTCGATCGGCCTACACAGGGCGGGGGTCGCGAACGTGCTGTCGACGAACAGAGGCAGACCATGGTCGTGGGCCAGATCGGCCATCGGCTCGATGTCGAGCACAATGGCGCCAGGGTTGCCGATCGTCTCTCCGTAAATGAGCCGAGTGGTCGGCCGAATCGCCGCCTGGATCGCGTCGAGATCGTTGGTGTCGACGAAAGTCGCCTCAATGCCCATCCGGCGTAGCGTTACATCGAACTGGGTATAGGTGCCGCCATACAGGGATCGGTTGGCGACCAGGTGGTCGCCCGCCTGACAGATGGTGAGAATCGACAACAGCTGTGCAGACATCCCAGACGCTGTCGCCAATGCACCGATCCCCCCTTCGAGCGAGGCCATCCGTTCCTCGAAGGCAGCTGTCGTCGGGTTTCCGATTCGGGTGTACAGGTTGCCGTAGGTTTGCAGTGCGAACAGGTCGGCGGCGTGTTGCGCGTCGTCGAACACATAGGACGTCGTCGCATAGATCGGCATTGCCCTGGCGCCGGTCTCGGGGTCCGGCGGCTGTCCTGCATGGATAGAGCGTGTGTTGAAGCCCCAATCGCGCGAAGTCATGCTATTTCGGCTCCTTGTCTTCCGGCGGTAGTCGCCGGCAGGCTCGGATCCCAGTTCTTTTCGAGCAAATGCCTGAGGTGCGGGCTGAAGAGATCGACATCGAGCAGAAAGGAATCATGTCCCTTGTCTGAGTGGACCGTTACCCGCCTGCTGGGCAAACCCGCCGCCTTCAACGCTCCAACCAGATCGTGCTGATCCTCTGGGTAGAAACAAACATCCGAGTCGATCGAGAACAGCAGGTATTCATGACCGGCGTCGCTCGAGAGGAGCTCAGAAACCGAGATTCCCAATGCCTGAGCGTCTGCATAGAGATCGAAGTGCTGCCACATCCACATCGTGCGTAGATAGGCGTTCGCATCGAAACGTTCGACGAATTTCTGCCCCTGGTGCCACATATAGGACTGGAGCGGAAGACGGATCCTGTCATCCGCACCGTCCAACACCTCGTCACGAGCCCGCTCCTGCATCGCCCTCAGCGAGACAAAGGTCTTGTGCATGATCATCCTGGCCAATGCCAGGCCGGCGTCTGGAGGTTTCCCTGCGTAGTAGTGGCCGCCTCGAAAATTCGGATCGTCCATGATCGCGTTGACCTGTTCGAAGTTGTGAATAATGTGCAGCGGACTCGCTTTCAGCGCCGAAGCGATCGGAACGACATAGTGGACCCGCTCTGGATGGTGGGCTGCGAGGTGCAACGCCATCATGCCCCCCGTTGACCCACCTACAACCGCATGCAGTCTGGCGATACCGAGATGGTCGAGAAGGGCGAGTTGCGAGTTCACAATGTCGGCGACGCTGACCTCCGGAAAAGAGCCTCCGTACGGCCCACCCGTGTTCGGATCGATGTCTCTAGGTCCGGTCGACCCGTAACAATGACCAACGTAGTTGACGCAGATCACCGCAAACTTGTCGGTATTGAGGGCGCGCGACGGGCCGATGAAGTCGTCCCACCAGCCAACATGCATCTCTTCGGTCCACAGCGATCCGACCCTCTCGATGGACGGGTTGTAACCGGCCGCGTGGTGGCTGCCGGTCAGGGCGTGGAACAGAAGGATGCCGTTGTCCTTGGCCTCGTTCAGTTCTCCGTAGACCTCATAAGCCAGAGTCACCGATGGCAGCGACGCTCCGCTCTCGAACACGAATGGGTCTGCCTCGCTACCCAAGGTAAAGAACAGGGTCTCGACAGCCTCCGAATGCATGGCACAACGATAGAGCGCTTTGTCAACTCCCCGAGCGAATGGCCGCCGCCAACCCAGGAGTCGACCAATGTTTTGCCAAAGCGCCCCGGCGAAGAACGACGAACCCAGGTTTCGTACGATTCGACCTGTGGAAGCCGCACATCCGATATCGTGCCGATCACTGATCTCGGGAGCGCGACCTGACCACCTCTTCCACAACTGCTGAAACCGTCGGTCGCACCTGGGGTCTATTCGCGGCTTTGGCGTTCATGATGCTCGGGAACGGGCTCCTCGGGATCGTGCTCGGCGTTCGGGCGGAACTCGAGGGATATTCGACACCGGTCACGGGCGCTGTCATGGCCGGATATTTTGTCGGTTTCCTGTTCGGAGCATTGCTGACCCCTCGCCTCCTTCAGGGAGTCGGCCACATCCGCGTTTACGCTGCCCTGGCTTCGCTTGCGTCAACCGCCACTCTGATTCACGCCCTCAACACCCACCCCGCAGTCTGGGGGGCGATGCGGATCATCACAGGATTCTCGCTGGCCGGGCTGTACATCGTTGCTGAGGGGTGGCTGAACGACAGCGCGACGAACGAGACTCGGGGCCGGCTGCTTTCGATCTACATGATCATTGTGACCGGCGGATTCGCGGTGGGTCAGCTTCTCCTGAGCATTGGCGACCCTGCCGGGTTCTCGCCGTTCATCGCAGCATCAGTACTCATCTCACTGGCGGTCATACCCGTCACCTTGTCGGTCAACACAGCGCCAGACACCACCCAGAGGAGCCGTTTGTCCTTCATGGCGATCTGGCGGAGTGCCCCAATCGGCATTGTGGCCGGCCTTGGGACTGGCATCGTCGATGGGGCAATCCTCGGAATGGGGGCGGTCTACGGATCGCGAGTTGGCATGAGCGTCACCAGGATCTCCGTTTTCATGGGGGTGATCCTTGCCGGGGGAGCCATGCTCCAGTTCCCGATCGGAGCGTGGTCCGATCGGTTTCCACGGCGCCGCGTGCTGCTGATAGTCACAACCGCGGCAGCGATGCTCGGATTGAGCGCAGCACTGCTCGACCCTTTGAGCATCGGGATGTTGGTCGCCGTGTTCGTTCTCGGAGGACTTGCCTTTCCCATGTACGCGATCGCTCTCAGCCACATCAATGACATGTTTCCGCCAGGCAACGCGGTGGCGATCAGTTCGGCCTTCGTTCTCGTTACGGGGTTTGGGGCGATTGTCGGACCCTTGGCTGCCGGTTGGCTCATCGATGGATTCGGCCCGGCAAGTCTCTTCTGGCTGCTGGCCGGGACGCACGCGACGATCGGCGCCTTCGCCGTTGTCCGCATTCTCACAACTGAGGGGATTCCACTCGGGGACCAACGCCGCTTCCTGCAGGTTCCCGCCCGGACCGGCGGCAACGTCGACGCGGCGTTTCCAGCCGAACACACCGAAAACTCGCAGTAGGAGCGTTGTCTGATAACCAGCGTTTAGACATTGGGATGGCAGTACCAGCGGCGGCCGCCACCGGGCCCACCGTCTGCGACCAAGTCAGATCACTGATCGGGATCTATTCGAGCATTCCCCATCTTGCTGCCTTGATGAGGGCCGACTGTCGATTGTCGGCCCCCATCCGGTCATACAATTCGGCCAGAAGTCGCGACATCTCGCGGGCGCTCACCTGGACCGAATCGGCGAGCTGGGTGTTGGTCGAGCCTGCCGCAAGAGTTTGCAGCCAGCCGATCTCTTCCATACTTGGTGCAAACTCGGTGGGAATCTCTGGTGCATCCAACGCCAATCGTCGAGCAACGGAAGCGGGCAGGATCGTCCGATCGGCCATAGCCGACCTGACGACGTCCAGCACCTCTTCGGCCGGTGCGTCGGCTGGGGCAGCAGCTGTCGCACCGGCGCGCAGCGCCCTTCGATATGTGGCTTGGGAGGCGTCAGGCGTCAGCGTCACCATGACGAGATCCCACCGAGAATCGCGGAGGTCGACCACTAGGTCGTACGAGCTGTCGCCGTCCAAGACCTCGAGAACCAGAACCCGGCGGCCGGGACCGGCTACCCAGGAATCGATGTCGGTTGGCTGCTCGGCCACAACATCGAGATTAGAAAACGCTTCGACGAGACTGCCTATGCTGCCATTGGCGCCGATGACCGCGACCCGAACGTCTCCGGGCAGGGGTCGATTGGCGGCCGCCGGTCGACGGAACGCCGAAAAGGCACGTCGACCGGGCGTTTTACCACCCTGACGCGCCGCATTTCGAGTGGAGCGGAGCATTCAGTTGTTCCCCTGGCGCAGCGAACTATGTGCGCTGCAAAGTTTCCCTGCCGTTGACACTATCGCGAGCAGACCGATCGCGCCAGGAAAATCTCGCCAATCCGTGACCTTACGACCACTTCTGGTGAGGTTGGCACAGGTTCCGTGCACGATCACGGTCCTACGGCGCCAAAATCGACGCTCTGCAGCCAATACACTCCCGGCTGCCCACTACGGCTCCGCGTCCAGGTGACGGTGCCGTCAGCGGTGTGGCGGACCCAAACGATTGGGCGAGGATAGAAGGTCCCCGTGCCGTTGCTCCCGTTCGAGATGATCGGGATCCTCGAATCACCGGTTGAGCGCAGCACTCCAGAGTTGTCGAATGTCTCAGGCGAGATTGCCCCATCGACGGACTGCGTACCTGTCAACCCTCCGGTCGGGATCGATCCGTCGGCAGCGAAGCGGTAGTCGACCGCGAGGTCGGGTTGGCTGTGCACGTAGACCTCAGCCGTCCTCGACTGCACATATTCGGCTCCGACGGCGACGAAATTCTCGCTGGCGTTCTGATTCACGCCGTCTCCCAGGGTCCAGATCGCACCCTCCCAGCCATCTCCGAGTCCATTGTCGGTCGTCGTGCCATAGGCCAGTACAAACGTGTTCGCCCTCGACACCGCAGAGATTGCGGCTGTGTTGTATTCGCTGGTCTGATCCGATCCATTGCCGCCCGCGTTTCCAGTCACGGTCACCCGTTGGATGGTCCAGCTCGAACCCCATTCCACCACGTAGGTTGAAAACGTCGTGGTACCACTCAGGGAACCGCCACCTCCGGCCTGACGGGCGTAGTTGATAGTGCTCGATCCACTCGGAAATACCCTCGCCCAAGCGGTCATGTGGTCACGTCTGATGTTGCTGGTGGTCGAGACACCGCCGCCGTAGTACCCGCCATAAAGGCCAACCTTGGAAATGGATCCCCATGAGGTCGCAGACGAAGAGGCCGCTGATGTCGTGCCGGATGCCATGGACGTCTCAACCACGTCCAGAAGGCGGAAACTCGACCCGGTGGTATCCCGCAGCGCCTCAACCACAGTTATCTGTCCCTGCCAGGTCCCGGTTGCATTGCCTCTCGACAGCCTCAGGACGTTGGAGGCGGTGGTGGAGGCAAAGTTGCCGAAGGGATCCCCGGACACCCTCGCGTAGTTGGCATTCGGGTTCCGGTGGGTCCCGGAATCGTTGTTGCCGGCCGCCCCCCGCATGATGACGAAATAGTCGGACTGGAGATCGTTGTTGAGGCTGAGGTTGAAGGTGGTCCCGGTGAATGAGCCGCCTCCAGGCAGGAGCTGATAGGTTGTCGAGCGGATCGACGGCGCGAACATCGCGAAGCTGGAACCAGATGTGTCTGTCGAGCCGGACCAGGCGGCCCTCGAGCTAGGAATGGTCGAACCGGCCGCGATGAGGACAACGGCCAGCAATGGACCTACGTACCGCCTCACGAGCCGGCCGCCTCGACTTGAGCCTGACCGGTATCGCTCCAGGGGTTGTAGCGATCCAGAAGGGCCCAGCGGCTGGCGGTGACCAGCCCCGCCGCCGCGATCGCCAAGAGCAAGACTGCCCACCAGGAGCCTGATTGGGCCCAGACCGACGGGTACCCAGCGTAGGGAACCAGGATACGTCCGACCGTCCGAATATCTTCAGGATCTACCGCAGGACGGTCGGGATCGGAGTTCGAGTCGCCCCGTGTGATGTAGGCGCCGTCCTGGGTCGTCCCTACGACTCGGTGGGTGATGAGCTTTCCAGTGCTCGCTTCGAAGGTCACTACCGAACCGATGGCCAGATCCTCGGGAACGTCCGGATTGCCGATCACGACATCACCAGCGCGGATCGCCGGTTCCATCGATCCGGACGTGATCGCCGTTGGATCCCAGCCGAGCAACACAGTGGGAAGTGCCACCCAGAAGGCCGTTGCCACGATAAACGCCAAGAAGAAGAGGGCTGCTGACCCAAGGTAGAACCGAATCTCGGGCCACGGTGTGCCTTCTGCCGGTCTGGGTTCTCCACCCACGTCCGGTGGTTGTTCGCCAACCAAGGTCTCATGCGATTGCACGCCGGTGAGCAACTCTGCGGTGGAACGAGAAAGTTCGAATGGTTCCCAGCGCTCATCGGAACCCGGGCCTGACTCGTCGATCGACGCAGACAGGTCGACGATCCGCCTCCCGATTGGCCGCTCTCCACCTAGTTCGGCGACCGCCAATCCGGCCGGAACCAGTTCAGAGACGAGTTCGACATCCTCGGACGCCACCGACCGCAGATCCACAACCGCCATCGTGGTCAGGTCTTCTATACGAAATGGCCCAGGACGCGGCCGAACCGCCGCTGGCTGCGGCGGTGGCGGGCCATTGGGGGGCGTCAGATTCAACTCCGAACGCCGGCCCCGGATCGGGGTAGGTCCTCGTGAGCGATCTTGCTCCGGCTGGGATGGGATTGTTTGATCCATCTTTGGGTGTTGGGCTGGTGGGTGGAATGATCGGGGTGAATCCACCCACCAGCACTTCTCCTCCCGAACTTCGGGGTAAGGCCTCGAGGCTTAGCTCTGGGCTTCCCAGACAAAATCGATCTGGGCGTCCATGCCCTGAAAGGCGTTCGTCGCACCAGCATCGAGCTCAACTGTCACCCGATAGGCCCTGGCGTCGCTCGAACCGCCGAGCGGGGCCCACGCCGACACGCCAGAGGCGAAGTCGAAGTAGGTGGCCGCCACCGTGTCCATCGCAGTGGACGGGACCAAGGTGGAGCCGGCAACGAAACCGGTGCAGTCGCCTTCGCCGCCACCGAGTTCAGTAGCTACGAACGCTGCTCCTGTGCCTTCTTCGATGGTCACGTTGAGCTCAGGAGCCAGGTTGGTGGCTGTGGTCGTGGCCTGGTTGGCCGTGTAGAGCCGAACACCCGCGGTGTCGAGGCTACCGGTGTAGGTGACCAGGATGCAGTTGACGACGATGTCACCTGGAGCCATTCCGCTGACGTTGAACATCACCGAACCGGTGTCGTCATCGACGATGCTGACAGTGCCGGCGCCGAAATTGTTGCCGTTGTTGTCAGTTGTGTCGGTAAATGCAGCCCGTGACGTGGTCAAGATGCTGAAGCTGGCCAAGAGGACAGCCAATAGAACGACGGTGGATCGCACCGCTGTGGCGCGGATTCGCGCAGTTTGCATAAAACATGCCTCCAAATCGGCCAACCCAGAGGCATCCCCATACACGCAGGTCAGATTTTCACTCTCAGTGGTATCGGCGCCACGCGAGACCCGCCTTGAGCAAAATCCCAAACCAATCGCATCCAATAATTTCGGGCGGGAGACCACGGTGAGCGGACGGCGGAGAGCCGAGAGCCGAGAGCGGAGAGCGGAGAGCGGAGAGCGGAGAGCGGAGAGCGGAGAGCGGAGAGCGGAGAGCGGATTTACGCTACGTCAGGAAGATCTATCTCGATGCGTCGCAGGGCGGGCACCAGCCAACCCCAGACGGTTGCCGCGATCGTGATGAGACCGATGAGCACCATTCCGGCGGCCGCTCCCCTTCCGTCACCGGTGCCCACTACCGCGGCCACTACACCAGACTCGCCGACCTCGGTGAACCTGCTCAAGAAGTTGTCGACAACCGGTCCAGCGGCCAGGTAGGCGATCGGCATCGTGGCAGTGGAGGCGAATTTTCGGATCGAGAACACTCTGCCCTGCAGGTCTTCTTCCACTTTGCTCTGCCAAATCGGCTGAGTGGAGCTGTTGCCGATCGCCAGGGCAAAGAACAACAACACGAGAGAGAGACCCAACGTCACCGGCCGGCGAGCCAGCCCGAACGCCAGCATTCCGGCGCCCATCGCTCCCAGGCCGAAGTAGACGAGGGGCATTCGTCTTGTCGGTCCGCCCCAGACCGTGATCAAGGTAGCCCCTGCGATCATGCCAGCCGCCCCAAGCCCTGCCACGACGCCAAGCAGCCGCTCGTCTCCGATCCCCAGCAGCACCGGAAAGATGTATACGTTGAAAAAGGCGAGCGCAAAATTGGCCAACGAAATGTAGATGATCAGATAAATGAGCCCTGGCTTGGTGCGGAGATATCGCACGGAGGCGGCCGCCTCCGACCGCATCGTGCCTAGGCCTTTCATGCCTTCGATGGTCCGCGCGGTTTTGGGGATGCGAACCTTGTACAGGGTCGTGACCGCCACCAAGAACGTGAACAGATCGATGTAGAAGACTCCCACAATGCCAACGGCTGCGACCATTGCTCCTGCGATAATCGGACCGAGCACCGTTGGGACAGCCCGTCCGATCTGAGCCATACCGGCCGCCCGACCCCGATGTTCCCTACCGACCAGCGTCGTTCCGACCGCCTCGAAGGCCGGCGACTGAACACCCTGAAACAGAGACCCGACCGCCACGAACAGGCCGAGCGTGAGGATGGTCAGCTCGCCTCTCGCGAACATGACCAGCAGGATTCCCGTTACGACGGCCGCGCCCGTGTCGGAGACCAACATCATCTTTCGTCTGTCGTATCGGTCTATCAACGCACCCGCGAATGGCAACACAGCGAGTTGGGGGAATAGAGCGGCGAGAATCACCAGGCTGAGCGAACTAGTAGACCCAGTCTCCTGGAACGTCCATATTCCGAGCCCGTAGTAGGTCGTCATCGTGCCGACTGCAGACGTCGTCTGACCAAACCACAAGATGAGGAACGAGCGCCAATCCGTCTTACGCCGCGGCGTAGAGAGGCCGAGCAGGCCCCCGACTTCTTCACCCTGGTTCATCCCGCACAATGGTACACATCGACGCCCCACTCGGCCGGGAGCGCGGAGAGGTCGAGCCAGAAGATGGTTGGCCACTATCCTCCTCACCTGTGTCAGCGTTCGTCGGACCACTCTTCGTGTTTGCCGGGTTACTGGTGGCCGCTGGAGTCGCAAAGGGGATCGCTCCGCAAGCGGCCGCCGGCGCCTTGCGGGGCATGCGTCTGCCTTCTTCGACGTTGCTCGTCCGTCTGCTTGGCCTGGGTGAGGTCGCGATCGGCCTATCGGTCCTCACCGGAACCGCACTGGCCTCGGCAGGTATGGCATTCGCATACGGAGGTTTCGCCGTCTTCGTCGCAATCGCTCTCTACAAGGACCTCCCGATCGGGTCCTGCGGATGTTTCGGCAAAGATGACACCCCACCGACCTGGGTCCACGTCACATTCAACGTCGTCGGCACCGGCGTCGCCTTCGCCACGTTTGCGAACCCGATCGGATCTCCGGCCGGTTGGTCCGCTGACCTCGGAGCCCTGACTATCCCGTACGTGATCCTCACCGCCGCTGCGACCTTTTTCTCCTACCTTTTGCTCGCCGAGCTTCCGAGAACGTTGGCGCTCACCAGCGACAAACGGGCCATGATTGCGGTTGGTGGGGGGTCGTAGTGGCGACCAAGTTGATCGACCGGGCCAGCAATTTCCTCGCCAGAAGGACAAGCAGGCGCGGATTCCTGACCAAGGTGGCATTGGTCGGATCCGCCATTGCCGTCGCGCCGCTCAGGTACGCCATGCGCCCCCAAACTGCCTACGCCACTGTCTGTTCCTGCAGCGGATCGTCCTGCGATTGCACCGACCTGTGTTGCGATGGATATACCGAATTCTGCTGCACCTTGCACGGCAGCAACACTTGCCCGCCAGGAACGATCGCCGCAGGTTGGTGGAAGGCAGACGGTTCAGGCTTCTGTCGGGTGGACGGGGTCGACCAGGCCCGCTACTACCTCGATTGCAACACCGGCTGCAACGGGTGCGGGTGTGGTTCGAGTGGTCTTTGCTCCAACTCGTGTGCGAGTTGTGCTTGCGAGTGTGGGAACCGGAGCTGCAACAACCGCAAAAGCTGCTGCAACTCGTTCCGATACGGACAGTGCAACAACCAGGTTCGTTGTGTCGGACCGATCGTATGCCGCATCATCACATGCACACCGCCATGGCAGCTGGAGGCGACCTGCACCACGGCCAGCGCAACTGACAACTTCACCCGTTTCCACAATCGTCCGTGCCTACAGGGCGACATCCCGATGCTCGCCAGAGCGGGCGTCGTAAGAGGTACCCGCTGGTTCCTCGGTCAGAATGGTGGAGGGCCTAGCGAAGCCGAGTTCGGCTACGGTCAGGAAGAAGACGTCTTCGTCATGGGTGATTGGAACGGTGACGGCATCATGACGCCCGGAGTCATCAGGGGAGCCCGATTCGGCGCAGTCGGAGGACCACTCACGTGGATGCTGAAGAACAGCAACGAACCAGGCGAACCGGACTTCGTCTTCGAGTTTGGCGAGGCAGGTGACATTCCCGTCGTAGGCGACTGGAGCGGACAGGGTTCAGATGCGATTGGGCTGTTTCGCAACGGTCGGTGGCTGCTCAAAACCAACCTCGAGACCGGCCCGGCCGATTCCGAGTTCATCTTCGGCGAACCAGGAGATGTTCCCATCGTCGGCGACTGGAACGCGGACGGAATCGATACGGTTGGAGTGAAGAGGGGAAGCGAGTGGCGGCTCCGCAACTCGAACAACGCGGGGGCGCCAAGCGTCACCTTCTCATATGCAGGACCTGACGATGTCCCGGTGGTTGGAGATTGGGATGGCGATGGGGTCGATACGGTCGGTGTGTTCCGTGATGGGCAGTGGCTCGTGAAGAACTCCCATCGAGGCGGCAACGCTGACGATATCTTCAACTTCGGCACCGAGAGTGACTTGCCCGTCGTGTGGGGAGACAATTCGTGACAGCCGTAGTCATCATCATGGGAATCGCCCTGCTACTCCTGGGAGTTCTGGTGCTCGGCCTGCTCAGGAGTCACGCAGACATTCTCAAACAACTTCACGACCTTGGCGCAGGAGATCGAGCGAACCGAACCAGACCGCCGCTTCGGACTCGACCAGGGGTACCGACGCCACGAACCGGCGTGACCCCTGCCCACGACATCATCGGCAGCACGCCGAGCGGTGGAACCCTCAAGATCGGGATCGAAGGCTCCACCGGACTCACCCTCTTGGCCTTCCTGTCTACTGGATGTTTGTCGTGCCGCGGGTTCTGGGAAGCCTTCGCGCGTGAGGACCTGGCCTTGCCTGGCGGACAAACCCGTCTGGTGATCGTCACCAAAAGTCTCGAGCAGGAAAGTACCTCCCAACTGAACAAATTGGCGCCTGCCCACCATCCAACCATCGCCTCCAGCGAGGCTTGGGACGCATACGACGTGCCGGTCTCCCCGTATTTCATTCTCATAGACGGGTCGAGTGGCATGACTTTGGGAGAAGGTGCCGCCGCTACATGGCCCCAGGTCGACAACTTGCTGACCCAGGCAATGGCCGACCTCGGAGTCGCCCCAAGCACTGATTCGCAGGGATCAGGCACCGCAGCCAGGAGTGGAGCGGCCAGAGAAGCCAAGGTCGATGAGGAACTCGCGGCGGCCGGGATCACTCCTGGCCACCCGAGCCTGTACCCAGAAGATTCAGCCGACGAAGAGGAGTCCGAGTGAGCGGCGCGATCACCGTTGCCGCCCTGGTGATGGCCGCCACTGGCGCGGTTCGGGCTACATGGTCGCCATGAGGGGAGTCGATGCTGTCGAGCATCCATCCGTTCGGTGAACGGAGCCGCAACAACCGATACAGCATCACAGTCGCCGCCTACGTCATCGGATCGACGTTGGGAGGCGCATTGGCCGGGGCAGGGTTCGGTGTTCTCGGCTCCGCGTTGCGATCGGCGGTGGAGATCGACCAAAGCCTGATCCTGACGATCGGGGCGTCGTTGGCGGCGCTTGGCATTGCCTTCGACCTCGGCCTCGGCGGCCTCAAACTGCCGAGCCTGCACCGGCAGGTCAACGAAGACTGGCTGACGACCTACCGAAGCTGGGTGTACGGGCTTGGTTGGGGGCTGCAACTCGGATTCGGGCTGATGACGATCGTTCCATCGGCAAGCATCTACATGATGTTCGCTCTGATCCTCCTAAATGGATCGTGGCTCGGCGGAATCGTGGTTGGAACCTTTTTTGGCCTCGCAAGAGCCTCGATGATCTTCATGATGGTGCGCGTCGACTCACCCGACCGGCTCAGGGCGGCCCATCGCAGCCTTCAGCGGTGGGCTGAGAGCGGACATCGTGTGGCCGTCGGAGGCCTCGGTGTGACCACCGTAATACTGGGAGGAGGTGCGTTGTGGCCCTGATCAGCGGTGGAGGCATCGAAGTGGACCTCCCATCCGGCTGGGATGCTGAGATCTACCAGCGGCCGGCAGACCAAGGTGCTTCTTCGGTTCTCGGCCTGCAAGAACAGACCAACGCGGTCCTGCACGCCGCCAACTTCGCATTGCCGAGCCTACGGGGCGACTTCGGATCCGGGGCGGTTGAACTCATGACAGACGCCGATCTGCTGATCGTGCTGTTCGAACACAACCCAGAGGACGCAGCGGCCCCCTTGTTCGAAACGCAAGGTATTCCGCTGCCCCTCAGTCCTGACGATTTCGCCCCAGGCCAGATGCAGCGGACGTTGAGTGGCCTGGCGGGTAGCCAGCGATTCTTCAACGCTGCTGGTCGGGCATGGTGCCTGTATGTGGTGGTCGCCGAGCTCGAACTCGCCGCCCTGGTCTCGATCGCCAACGATGTGCTGGCATCGTTGGACCTCCAGGAAATCTGATGTGTATTCGACTTGGTTTGGTCGCAGCGATGATCGCCGTAGTCGGGGCGCTCGGGATCGCGAACTCGACCTCGCTGACGCAAGAACCGGATCTACCTGGCGGACATTTCATCGATGACAATGGCAACCTTCACGAAGCCAACATCGAAGCTATCGCAATCCAGGGCATCACCCTCGGATGCAACATCGAGCGCACTGCGTACTGTCCCGATCTCGAGCTGAACCGAGCCCAGATGGCCTCTTTGCTGGCCAGGGCGTTCGACCTGCCGCCTGGCCCAGACGGGTTCGCGGATGTGAGCGAAACCAACGTTCACAGCGCTTCGATCTCGGCTTTGGCCACGGCGGGGATCACCCAGGGTTGCGCGGCCGGTGCCAACCTATTCTGTCCATGGGACCCGGTGAGTCGGGCACAGATGGCATCGTTCCTGGCCAGAGCCCTCGAACTCGACCCAGATCCCAACATTCAATTCGATGATGTGAACGAGGCGTCGACCCACGGTGCCAACATCACGGCGATCGCCGGTGCCGGAATCACGCTGGGTTGCGAAGCCACCGGCCAGTCCTTCTGCCCAGAAAACATCGTGACGAGATCGCAGATGGCATCATTCCTGGCCAGAGGCCTCGAACTACCCGCAACCGAGCTACCGATCAGGATCGACCTGCTTCCACCCGCAGCCGCCTGCTCGGGAGATCCTCGATCGTGTCACGCAGACGTTTCGGTCACCTCGACGTCAGGCTTCTACGTCCTCGAAGGCTTCTTCTACAAGCTGCCATATCTCGAAGGGGACTCATCGAGCTTCTCGAATGCCGAGTTCAGACTGTTTATGGACGGCATTGAGCTGACCGGGATGGCCAGCCACCCGAGAACGAGCTTTGGAACGACGGTGTTGCGCCTCGGAGGATGGGTTTTGGGCGATTTGGCGCCAGGCACATACGACGTCGAGGCGCAGTGGTGGTGGGAGGGCGAGCTTCTGATCAGCGGCTCCCTCGATCTCACCGTCAACGGCTGACCAACGGCTCATCGCACCCGCACCCAAGCCCAACTCGGCCCTCCCAGCGTCGCTATAGCGTCACTGGCAACCCTGGGTAGTGCCCAGGGTTCCTGGTGTCGCCATGGCGACACCTCGGCTCCCGAGTTCGTTTCGTGTTGGCGTATCGGCCTGTTTCTCATGTCGATCTCACCTCGGTTCGGTACCCTGCGCCTGGATGGCGCCCAACGTTCTGATCGCTGAAGACGACCGCGCAGTGCGCGAGTCGCTCGATCGCGCCCTACGGCTCGACGGGTACGCCGTCACTGCTGTCGCCGACGGGGCTGCCGCCCTCTCATCGCTGGAATCCAGCGAACCCGAACTGATAGTCCTCGACGTGATGATGCCATACGTTGACGGGTTGACCGTTTGCAGAACCCTGCGCTCTCGCGGGGACCGCACGCCGGTCTTGATGCTCACGGCCCGCCACGAAATCTCCGACCGGGTCGAAGGCCTTGACGCAGGCGCAGACGACTATCTGGTCAAGCCCTTCGCCCTCGATGAACTCCTCGCCAGGATGCGGGCCCTTCTCCGCAGGTCGAATGATGACTTGGCAGGCGATCAACTCGTCTACTTAGACCTCAGTCTTGATCACGCGAGCAGGCGAGCCAAACGAGGCGACCGTGACATCGATCTGACAAAAACCGAATATGACCTGCTCGCACTGCTGATGACGAATAAAGAGATCGTCCTAGAGCGCGATCTCATCTACGACCGGATCTGGGGATTCGATTTCGCCACTTCATCAAACTCCCTGGACGTGTACATCGGGTATCTCCGACGCAAAACCGAGATGAACGGAGAGCCACGCCTCGTCCATACCGTACGCGGAGTCGGCTACGTTCTGCGGAGTCAATGAGCATCCGATGGCGGTTCGCGCTACTCCTGGTCGCCGGCGCCATCCTGGCGTCGGTTGTGGCTGCATCGGCCGCAGTCTTCACAACCAATCGCATACTCATCCGAGAGGTCGATGACTTTCTGAGGACCAGAACCCAGCTGGTACTGGAGATCAGGATCGGCCAGATCGTGGACGAGGCTGAAGGGCAGACGCCGGTCGTGCTCTCCTCGATCGACGACCTGGGACCGAGCCGACGATTCCTCGCCCAGGTACTGGCTCCAGATGTCGTGGTCCAATGGAACGACGTAGGCGGGGAGCTTCTCGTCGCATTCGGCGAAAAGACCGTTCTACCAGCGGCCAACCCCCCTCCCGAAGGGCGCCGAAGACTCGACACAATCACACTCGCCGACACCACGTACCGGAGATCGGTTGTCGTCGGGCGTCACGGTGGTCTGGTCCAGGTGGCCAGGGACATCACGGCCGAACAATCGATAGTCAGCAGATTGAGAGCCAGGATCATCGCCGTCGGTATAGTCATCGCCGCGGTGGTCGGAGCTGGCGGCTGGCTGGCGGCCAAACGAATGGTCAAACCTATTGAGCAGCTGACGGAGGCTGCCGAAGAGGTGGCCAGGACTCCCGAATTGCTCAAGCCGATAGACGCCACTGGAGCGGCGGAGGTCGGCAGGCTGGCCAAAAGCTTCAATACGATGCTGGCCGCGCTCAGCGAATCCCGGGACCAACAGAGACGACTTGTCCAAGACGCCAGCCACGAGCTGAGAACTCCCCTCACCAGTCTTCGGACCAACATCGAGGTCCTACAGCGCGGCGCCCAGCTTCCAGAAGACGAGAAGGAGCGCTTGCTGGAGGACATCGATCTCGAGCTGAAAGAACTGACCAATCTGGTGACCGAGGTCGTCGGCCTGGCGACTGATACGTCGCTCGATCGTGAGGAACGAGTCACCGTCGGACTGCGTCTGATTGTGGACGGAGTCGTTGAGCGAGCAAGGCGGCGGATCGAACAACCCATCCAGGTCCACGGATCAGGACCGGAGCTGTCCATCCAGCGGGCGGATGTTGAGCGGGCGATCGGGAACTTGATCGAGAACGCCTCGAAATGGAGCGATCCTTCGACCCCGATAGAAGTCACCGTCGCGGGTGGGTCGGTTTCCGTTCGAGATCATGGATCCGGCATCGCCGAAGACGACATACCGTTTGTTTTTGATCGTTTCTTCAGGGCGGATCAAGCTCGTTCGAAACCTGGGTCCGGCCTTGGTCTATCGATCGTTCGTCAGGTGGTCGAACGCCATGGAGGGACTGTAAACGCCACGAACGCACCCGATGGTGGAGCGATCGTAGGATTCGAGATTCCCCTCTGAGCTTCGGCAGGCGTTATTGGTTGTGCCGAAATGTTGGCACCCGGGTCCGCAGAGACGAAGTGGCCCAATCTGAACAGCGGGCTAGCATTTGGCGCCGGCCAAGAGATCCGTAAGTCGCCATCCGTATTTGCAAAGGAGCGCTCTTGAGTGCGTTCACAAATCGGGATCACGATGTTTGCACCGCCGCACCGGTCCAGCCTCTTGTCGCCATTTGACCATCGATCTGATTTGGGCCGGCACCGATGATTAGTTTCTTGGTCGAAACGGCCAAGCGCCGGATTCCTCGCAAAGACGTGTTGATCTCAACAACAGTGCTCTTTGTATTCGCTGTCGCCCAACCCCTTCTCGACCTACTAGGTCGCAATGCGGAGTTCTTCTTGGCGAGGGCGTCGCCGTCCCTGGACCTAATACTCTTGTCGGTGCTCCTCGCGGTAGTGATGCCCATCGGATTGGGGCTGTTCGTTTTGGTGGTCTACAGGTTCCACGAACCGACAGGCCAGATCCTGCATTGGGTTTTCATCACGTCCCTGGGAGGACTGTTCGCCGTCCAAGTCCTGAGCAAGACCCCGCTGGCAGGGGGAGCAGACTGGCCGGAGATAGTCCTTGCGGTTGTCATCGGATTCACGATTTCCGGCGCCGTCTACCGGTCTGAGGGTCTCAGGTCCGTCTTCAGAATCGCAGCGATCGCCCCGGTCTTGACGCTCGTGATGTTCACCTTCTTTTCCCCCGCTTCACAACTGATTTTTCGATCCGGCGCAATCAACCAGCCAGCCGGTATCACCGTGGCAGATCCCGCCCCTGTCGTTATCGTGATCTTCGACGAGTTCCCAATCGTCTCGTTGATCGACGGAGAAGGAAACCTCGAAGAAGACATCTATCCGAACTTCGCAAGGTTCGCTGCAGACGCCACCTGGTACCGCAATGCGGTAACGGTCCAACAGCAATCGGAGCGATCAGTCCCGGTCATCCTGACCGGAAACAACACATCGAACGATCGACTTCCTTTTGCGGCCGACTATCCCGCGAACCTCTTCACGCTGCTCAGCGACAGCTACACCGTGAGAGCGTCAGAGGCCGTGACCGAGCTATGTCCGGAGTACGCATGTGAGAATCGAAGTAGGCCGCAACTTCCCCTTGGTCAACGTTGGCGATCGCTGATCTCAGACCTCCTGGTTGTATATGGGCACGTTGTGGCACCCACCGAGATTCGGAGCGGTCTCCCCCCAATCGACCAGTCCTGGTCGAATTTCGGCGCAGGCTCGTCGGATGGAGAGCCTGAAGGGTTCGACGTCATCGCCAGATTCAACGAGGCAGTAGACGCTGACCGCAGGTTGCCGTTCCAGGCGTTCGTCGACAACATCTCCCCGCCGGACGAAGAACCCACACTCGATTTCATCCATGTTCTCCTCCCCCACATCCCGTGGCAATACGTGTCGACGGGCCAGAGGTTCTACTCAAGGGCGCCCATCCCAGGGTCGGCGACAACCGGATGGGGAGGAGACGAATGGCTGGTCAATCAGGCTCAGCAGCGACATCTGCTCCAGGTCCAATATGCCGACACGATGGTTGGGACACTCATCGATCGGCTGGAAGAGATCGGTGTGTACGACGATGCTCTGATCGTCATCGCTGCCGATCACGGCGTGATCGTGCGCCCGAACATCGAACACCGACGAATCGCATTGGAAGACACCGTGGGAGAGATCGCTGCGGTCCCTCTTTTCATCAAATTGCCCAACCAGACGGAAGGCGGCATCGATGACTACCGAGTGGAAACGATCGACATCCTGCCGACCCTCATGGACGCGCTTGGGATTGTTTCACCTTGGGAAACAGATGGATCATCCTTGCTCGCCGAAGAAAGGCCTGAACGGACCGAGAGCCACATCAACGGCGCCAAGGGCGTGGTGACGTTCGGCGTCGACGGGTCCGAAAAGCTGGTCATCTCGGAACGAAAGATCGAAGCCTTTGGCACCGGGGGGCCGTTCGGCCTCGCACCTGAGGGTCAGCGCGACCTGATCGGCATGGCTATCGAAGACCTCGTATTGGAGGAGCCTCCAGACGTCACCGCAACCCTCGAAAACCAGACGCGCTATACGTCGATTGATACCGAGGCAGACCTGATCCCGTTGCTGGTCAGCGCGAAACTGGTCGCTGCCGAGCCCTTCGAAGGCGAATCGGTGATCGCAATCGGCATGAACGGTCGGATCGCCGCAGTGACCAGGACATACGACACCACAGCCCGTACCTCGACCTTCTACGCAATGGTGCCGCCTGGCACATTGGTAGACGGAGCAAATATCGTGACGTTCTACCTCGTGGAGGGGACCGGCAGCCAGCGCACCATTCGTGAGATCCCAACTTCCTAGGAGCATGTGGGACGAGTGAATTGCGATCCGGAGACCGACGACCTTTCGCCGCTATCGGGTCGACGGCTCATGGCACACGTCACCGCTCAACGGGCTGCCAGCCGATCCAGTGAACGCGCAGCCAGAGGGGCCCACCACCCCCTCGCGATGGCGGGCCCCTCTGATCTGGCTAGGCGCCGGGTGAGGTATCGGTGCCGGCCGAGGCTCCCTGCCCGAACTCTCGTACCCTGGAGGCAAACTCCGGATGGTCGATCTTCAAGTCGCCGTTGACAAGATCAGTGGCAACCTGCTCTGCCTTGACAAGCCGCTCGTCTGCGACCTCTTGGGTGATGCGCCCGTCTTCGACGGCGGCGGCGAGACGCACTTCGGCCTTGGCTACCAAAGCGTCGATCACGGCTTGTGGATCGACACCGTTCGCCTCAGCCACTTCGGCGATGGTGGATCCGTCGACGAGTTGAGTGACCAATTCGCTGGGCGGGATTCCAATCACCTCGGCCGCCACGGCGAAGCCGTGCCTGGCAGGATGCCGCTCTCTTCGATCCCCGTCAAAGTTCTCGGCGAGTTTCTCGATGACTGCGTCCGCCTGATCTTGGGTGAGTACACCCTCGTCTACGAGCTCTTCGAGCGCCGCCCGTAGTGGACGGTCACGCCGAACAGACGACAGCTCAGACTCCTGGGCGGTAGCCGGGTCGGCGGTGACACCGACCATCATGATGCCGCCTCCGACGAGTACGGCTGTAGCAGTAAGTGAAGCGAGGATCTTCCTCATTCTTGGCTCCTTTCGGTGAAGGCCAACATGAACTCTGCCCAGTCTGGTTATGGACCACCTGAACGCAGGATGAAAAGAACATGAGAGTCTCGGATCGCACGTTTGGCCTTCCGCCCTCCGCCCTCCCGCTTTCCGCTTTCCGCTTTCCGCTTTCCGCTTTCCGCTTTCCGCTTTCCGCTTTCCGCTTTCCGCTTTCCGCGGCGATGGTGCGAGCAAAAACCTCACGGCTGCGCAGCGCGAAATACAGCCGCCCATTCGGGATGACTGAGCGCAGGCTTGCTCCGGCGGAAGCAGCAGACATGCCGGTACTGTGTCCGTCCAATGCTGACCCACCTCGCCAGGCCAATGAACCCCCGCTACCGATCGGTGCAGGTTGGTCTCTCCGCCACATTGACCTCCTGGCTTTTCGGCCTGGGTCTCGGACTGCAACAGGGAGACGGGTTGGGCGTGGCGGCGTCAAGAGCCTCGAATTTGGCCCTATCTGCGTTTCTTGGTTGGGCGCTCGCCCGCGAACTCGATCCAGATGACCCGTCATCAGCGACGTTGGCCGCGGTCGCGGCCCCTATTCTCACCTGGTGGGCAGGGCCGACCACGGTGGCTGCCATGGCGGCGCTGCTCATTCTGACGAGGTTGGTCGCTCGCACGACCGGCAAGGCACCAACCGGTTTTGACCAGGTGGTTCTGGTGATTCTGGGGCTGTGGGCCTCACGGAGTCTGTCCGGTTGGCTGCTCGCCCTTGGCCTGTCCTTCGCCGTCGCCCGTGACGTCCGTCTGCCGGGCTCGACGTCACGCCTTCAGCTGATCACTGCTCTCGCGATAGGCTTCGCGTCAACCATCAGCCTCGCACTTTCTACTCCTGCGCCCGACCGAGATTGGACTGTCGCCCTCCTCGCGTTCACGGCGATCGCCTTGCTCAGCGGTGCCACGCTGCGAATCACCAGACCCCCGACGTCAACCGGCGACCTGACTGGCTCACCGCTTGACGTCACCCGCATCAGGTCGGCCAGGCGTCACGTCGTCATGCTTTGCGCGGCCGCATGTCTGGTCCTAGGCGCATCGGCAGCGGTCGGTCTGGTCCCGGCACTGGCCGCACTTGTCGCAACCCGCTCGAGGCAACAACTCACCGGCTGACAGGGAATGGCGAAGTCAACGGCACCTTGCCCATATCCTCTTGATTATCGTTAACTACTGATTTACACTCCCAACAGTCCTGAGATCACTACAGAAAGGGGCTCAATATGGCAATTCGGGGTGATGGTGATCTGATCATCCAAACCGGCTCGAACTTCGGAACCTGGAGCGGAGAGATGGAGACACTCGTTGGCAACATCTCGGCCGCAGTTGCGACGCTGCGGGAAACGTGGGAGGCGGCGGCTGCCGACCAGTTCTCCGGTCTGGTAGACGAGGCGATGCCGCCTCTTCAGAATCTCGCCAACTTCATGGCCACCAACTCGGACGGTCTCGTCAAATACGGTGAGGATCTCAATTACCTCGCCAACACCTACTACGTGACTGCCGGCTGAGGTAAGCCGACGCATGTCCGCAGAGTTCTACAGGGGCGTAGCGGCCGACTTGGATCGATATGCGGCCGAAGCGGACCACTGCGAGGTGACCTTGGTCACACCGTGCCGGCGGCGGCTCCCTGACGTTCTGCAGGGAGCCGCCACGGTGTGGCTCGCGGCCAGGCTCGAAGAATCGGCATCGGAGATCCGGTCGGCCTCCGCAGTCATGCACACCGCCGCCATTTCGGCCAGGTCGACCGCAGCCGCGATCGAGGCAGCCGAGATTGCTGCGGCGGCCGCTGGCGCCGAAGAGGCGGCTGCCGTCGAGGCTGCTGCGGAGTCTGAGCCTCTCGCCGAACCGGCTCTGTTCTACTGATCATGAGGCTGTCGATCAGCGAAGGCGAGCGGCGGAACGATATCGTGGCCGCAAACCTCCACCCATCCACCCTACTGGTGGATGTGATAACACCTTTGACAGAGACGACACCAAGCCACGTCCTCGTCGAGGGAGTCGAAACGCCTGTCAACGAACCGGTGAACTCCATCCAGGAAGGTTCCGTGGTCGAGATCGGTCGCCGGGCGGTCAGCCCACCAGGCGAGATCGTGGTCGAACTGCACTCGCTCGCCGGACCATCTGCAGGAAGAGTCTGGCGACTCACATCTGGAACCTACGTGCTTGGCGACAATCGTTCTGCCTCAATCCGGCTGGCCGGCTGCCCCACATTCCAGATCGAGGTCGACGAGCAAGGGGTGGTGTCCGCACCGGGAGTTACAACAGACCCGGCATTTTGGGCGGGTCCCCACCATCTCCAATTCTCGATTCCGGAACCAAAGGTGCTCGGATCATCAACACCCCGTTGGTACTTCAACCGCCCTCCCCGCCCGCGAAGAGCGGACGATTTCGCGCCCATCGAGGCCCCGGCTCGAACTCCAATCCAGGGTCGATCGCGTCGGCTCAGCCCCATCACCCTCACGGTCCCGGTCTTGACCGGGGTATTTCTGGCTCTCGTGTTCGGGCGGTTGCTGTTCCTCGCGTTCGCGGTGATCTCGCCGGTCATGATGCTCGGCAACGCTTGGGATGACCGCAGAAGGCGCAGGAGAGAGACTGCGGAATCAGAGGCCGCGTTTGCTGCTGAATTCGAGGAATTCGCCAATACGGTTGAACGCCATCAAACGACCCAGGTTGAACATCGATATGCCGACGCCCCGTCCCTGGCCGCGTTGGTTTCGCGGTCTGATCGAGGAGCCGTGAACCTCTGGGAACGTAGACCGGAACACGACGATTTCGCCTCGTTGGTTGTCGGTTACGGATCGGTCAGAACGCAGATTCCGATCGCCGGCTCGGCCAATCGTGAACCTGAGGTCGAGGAGTTGCTTGCAACCAGGGCGGCGCTGTCATGCGCGCCCATTCGAGTGGAACTCGTAGAAGCGCGCACCTTGGGACTTATTGGTGATCGGATCAGATGTGCGGCGCTGGCGAGATCGGTAGTCGGACAGGCGGCCGCACTCCACGGACCCTCGGACTTGCGAGTCGCCGTAATAACCGAGAACACGGCCAGTTGGGATTGGGCCAAGTGGTTGCCGCACACCTGTGCAAACGCGGGGACCGACGTCCGCCTGCTCTCTGGAAGCGATACCGAGGCCAGCCACATACTCGGGTTCCTGAGGGCGGCCCCCGCTGAAGGCGAACCCGGCCCCCTGACAATTCTGGTGGTCGACGACCCTGACCTCGATGACGAGCAGCGCAAGCTCGTCACCGCCATCCTGGCCGGCACCGGGCGACCGGTGGCGGGGATAATCATCGCAGGGGAACTGGCGAGCCTTCCGTCGCGCTGCACAACCGTCATAGATCTCTCCACCGCCGGCGCGTCGATGTGGCAACCGGGACGCGCGAACCGAGTCGAACGATTCATGACCGTCGAATCCAGACCCGAGATCGCCACTCGGCTCGCAAGGAGAATGACCCACCTCGACGACCCAGAAGCGGTCCATGCCGGCGCCGGCCTACCTGACTCGGTCAATCTCCTCGCGTTGCTGGGGATGCCGAAACCGACCGTCGCTGATATCACCAAACGATGGGAAGGGCCACCACGACTGGCGACCCCGGTCGGAGAGACAGAGGGCGGATCGCTGGTGCTCGACCTGATAGCCGACGGACCCCACGGACTGCTGGCCGGGACAACCGGATCCGGCAAGAGTGAGTTCCTGAGGACACTCGTCGCAGGCCTGGCGTCTTCCGTCGATCCGGATCACCTCAACTTCGTATTGATCGACTACAAGGGCGGAGCCGCGTTCGACGTGTGCGCAGAGCTACCCCACGTCGTCGGTTTGGTGACCGACCTCGATGAGCACCTAGGCCAGCGGGCGCTGGTGTGTTTGGAAGCGGAGCTCCACTACCGCGAAGGCCGCCTGCGAGACGCAGGAACAGGTTCGATCGACGAGTTCTGGGAAGCCGGCGCCGAGATGCCGTTGCCTCGCCTGGTCGTTGTCGTCGACGAGTTCGCGACCCTGGCGGCCGAGCTGCCTGATTTCATGGACGCGCTCCTCGACATCGCCCAACGAGGCAGGAGCCTCGGGGTGCACATGCTGCTCGCCACACAGCGGCCAGCCGGGATCGTAAAGGATTCCATCAGAGCCAACACCAATCTGAGACTGTCTCTGCGGGTCCAAACTCGAGCCGATTCCACAGACGTGCTCGGCTCTCCAGATGCCGCCAAGATCTCGAGATCGCACCCAGGTCGGGGCCTTGTTCGGCTCGGACCCGGGGAGCTGATTCCGTTTCAGACTGCCATGGTCAGCGGGTATGGCGACGGTCCTGGCCCTCTGATGCAGATCGCACCGTTCATTTTCGGCATGCAGCAACCCGAAATTCCGACCCCAACTTCGCGCCTCATCCAGCAGCGGCAGACCGACCTGGCCAGGCTGGTCGAGGCCATCAATGACGCTTTCGTCGCCAGCGATAGGCCTGACCCAAGGCGACCGTGGCCAGATCCGCTCCCAGACTCGCTCGGCCCCGACGATCTCGACGGCGATAATGCACCTTTGACCGCACCCCTTGGACTCGTCGACCTGCCGAGCATGCAACGCCAAGACACATGGTGCTGGAATCCGGTGCGGGACGGCAATTTGCTCCTGGCCGGAATGCCTGCCTCCGGTCCAGGTATTGCAGCCACGACGGCTCTCGCCGAACTCGCAAGGCGAAGTCCTCCTGACGAGCTCCACGTGTATGGGATCGACCACGGGAGCGGTGACCTCTCGACCCTCGCCTCTCTCCCGCACGTTGGCACCATCGTGCCGGCTGGTTCGATTGAGCGTCAGATCAGGCTCCTCGAATTCCTGCGGCGCGAGATCGAACACCGCAGGGCCTCTGGAAGGTCTGGCCCGACGATCGTTTTCGCTCTCGATGGATTGTCAGGGTTCCGCTCCTCGTTCGACGATCCAGAGCTGGTTGTGTATCGAGATCGCCTGCAAGAGCTGGTCGCCTCCGGACCGGCCAGGGGCGTCTATTCGATCCTCACTGCCGACCAGGCCCGATCAGTACCAGGGGCGCTTGCAGGGGCGTTGCCGAACCGCCTCGTCTTTTCGCTCGCTGACCGGCTCGACTATTCGACGCTCGGCCTAGGTACCACCCCTCCGGTGCTGGGTGTCGGGCGGGCCGTCGAGGCCAGGACCGGTCGGATGATCCAGACGATCACCGCCACTTCTACATCTATCGCCGCCGCCGCGCAATGGCCGGCGCCTTCGTTGCCGCCCGACCCCATTGCCACTCTTTCACCTGACGTCGCGCTGCCGGACATCATCGAAGCCGGCCACCTCGGCGAGACGCTGTGGGAGATTCCGCTCGGAGTCGACGATCGACTGCTCCAGCCGGTGACCGTGCCGTTCTACGAAGGTGACCATCTTTTGATTGCAGGTCCGAGGCGCTCTGGTCGGTCGACCGCGCTAGCCACCATGGCTGCGGCGGTCGCCAAGCTCGACGAATCTGTTCGGATCGTGGCCGTTGCCGGGCCGAGAAGTCCGCTGGTCGCAGACCCGAACATCGCCGTTGTCGTGTGTCCGACGGACCTCGAGAGTTTGGGCGACTTGGAAGGGCCAACGCTAGTGCTGGTCGATGACGCCGACTCGGTCGAAGACGCAGATGGCGTCCTGGCCGGCCTGCTTTGTGCGGTTGGTTCCCAAGTTCACGTGGTAGCAGCGGGCCGGTCCGACGTCATCAGATCGCTGCCCCGTCACTGGACGAGAGCGTTCCGGTCGGCGAGGCGGGGGTTCGTGCTCCAGCCGGCGGATTCCTCAGACGGGGATCTGCTCGGAGTGAGACTCCCCCGGTCCGCCGCTGTGACCACGCCTGGCCGCGGCTACCTGATCGACGGTACGCCGACCCTCGTCCAAATCGCCAGGTAGCTCCTAGCATCGTGGCCCTATCGATTGGGAGCGTGTGGTGAAGGCACAGGTTGTTCGGCAGCTCGGCGGCATCGAGTCGTTGCAGCTCGAGGAGGTGGCATCGCCCGCCGTACGAGGAGGGCAGGTCAAGGTCGAGGTCGAAGCCGTCGGACTCAACTTTCCAGACCTCCTGATGATCCAGGGGCTCTATCAGTTCAAGCCAGATCTTCCGTTCTCGCCCGGCGCCGAAGCCTGCGGTCGAGTCATCGAAATCGGCGAAGGCGTGACGGACGTGGCGGTCGGCGATCGGGTGATGGCAGTCAACATGGCGGGAGCCATGGCCGAACATTTTCTAGCCCACGAGTACAACACATTTCGGATTCCCGATGACCTGACGGCCGAGAAGGCGGCTGCCCTTTCGATGACCTACGGGACCACCTACCACGCTCTCGTCGATCGGGCGCGGCTGGAAGAGGGTGAGACGTTGCTCGTGACCGGCGCTTCTGGTGGGGTCGGCACCGCGGCAATCCAGATCGGAAAGGCTCTTGGAGCGCGAGTCATCGCCGCGGTATCGACGGACGCCAAGGCCCAAGTGGCGGCCTCGCTCGGCGCTGACGCGACGGTCAACTACGGAACAGGATCGCTCAAAGACGAGGTCAAGGAACTCACCGAAGGCAAGGGCGCAGACGTCGTCTACGAGCCGGTTGGCGGAGACATCTTCCTCCAGACCCTTCGCTGCGTTGCGTGGGAAGGACGCATCCTGGTGATCGGTTTCGCCTCCGGAAAGATCCCTTCGGCCCCGATGAACCTGCCGCTGCTGAAGGGAAGTTCGATCATCGGCGTGTTCTGGGGTGGATTCACCCGCCGCGACCCAACCAAGAACCGGGCCAACTTCACCCAGATCCTGGCCTGGGCGGCAGACGGCACGATCGACCCACACATCTCGGAAACGTTTCCATTCGACGAGGCAAAAGAGGCGCTCTCCCAACTGGCCAACCGCACCGCCACCGGCAAGGTAGTCCTCCTCCTCTGAACCTGGGATCCCCACGGTCGCTATGGCGACTCTGGGAACCCTGGGTACAACCCTGGGTTCCCAGAGTCGCTATAGCGCGCATAGTGCCCTCGGAACAGGATGGCCGCGGGACGCTCACTCTCCCCCCTTTCGTGGGCGAGGTACGGCAGAGTTATCCGTTATACCGGTCCGGCCGTTGCGGGCACGACCGTCCCGGCCGCCCCGTCGACCGTGACGACCGTGCCGTCCGCAAACCGGCTGGTGGCATCACCAGTGGCGAGAACTGAGGGGATGTCGTATTCCCTCGTCAGAATCGCCGTGTGACTCAGCGGCCCGCCGGAATCGCATACGAAAGCGCCGGCGATTCCGAACAGGACTGCCCAGGTCGGATTGGTGACGGGACAAATCACCACGTCGCCCGGCTCGACCAGATCGAAATCAGCTTCGGAACGTACGATCCGGGCTGGACCGGTATACGTGCCGGCCGCCCCGGGAATGCCGGAGATGCCGTCAGCGACGGATTCGGATGAAATCGTCGGCGCGAACTCCTGCCCGATCGCCCAAATCAAAGCGCGGTTGATTCGTCTCCCTGCCTCCGGGAGTCCCTTCAGGTCCGGTGGCGGGCCGTCTGGCTCGCCAAGCTGGAGCGGACCGGGATGGGTTGCCACCCAGGCACGCTCCGCTCTACGCCGTCGGACCAGTGGCTCTAGTGAACCGGATTCACTCTTGAGGGCACGTGCCATCTCATCCCATTCGAGAAGAAACACGTCGTGTGGGTCGGCGATGGCTCCTGCCTTTTCTAGCCGAGATCCGACCTCGAGGTGAACCCGCCGAAGAAGGGCCCCAGGCACCATGGCAGTCCACTGGACGTTGTCCTCTCGGACCGGGGACACCGCACGAGCGGCGCCAAGCAACTTGTCGAATTCGGCTATACCATCTGGTTTGAGGGAGGCGCGAGCCTTGGCTTCGGCCTCCGCGTGGTCGCGAAGACCGGTCCCGCCTTGAATCTCGGCGCGGATCATCAGTCCGATCAGATCGGGCCGTTCGGAGATCGTTGGAGATGACCAGTCGTAGTTGAAGGTCCGGAATCCGAAGACATCGATCCAATGCTCGATCGCTTTGGCCGATTCAGGATCAGCTTTTGAAATACGTTGCACCAACCCGCGGTCGCTTCCCTCGAGTGCCGCCATTGCTTCAGCAGAACGGTGGATCGTCTCGACGACCGTTCGCATGGCGATGGTGGGTTCTGAGGACGCAGGCGAGTCGCCAGACAGCAACTCCATCGTCTGGCCGACATCCCATCCGAGTAACCGTTCACAACTGGTCACGAGTTCGTAGATCCCAACCAGGTACGGCACGAACAGGTCGAAATGGATACCGAGGGCACGTTGCGCGAAGACGAATACCTCTTCGATGTGAGTCAGTAATTCATCATCACTGAGTGCCGCGACGTCAACAGCCCGCAGCTTTGACACAGAAGAGATGACCTCCGGTTTCCACTCCGCCTGCCACCGGGTGGGGGAGTCGTCAAGAGCACCCGATTCGACGTACCGCTTGGCGGTCGCCATTCGTTTGCGAATGGCGGGATGGATCCGGGCGACGATGCCCATCAGCCACCAGGGCGGCGGCTTGGCCGAGGCACTGCCTCCGCCGACCGGAATCGGCCGAACGTATACTTCGCCGCCCACCGACCGTTGCTCAAGCGTCTCGATGAGCAGGCCGGTCCGCTCCGTCCACCTCGATACAGCTGACTCGTCGCGGGCGAGGAGCGAAGCGACGAGGGGACTCAACGGGACAGGATGATGGGTGGCATCCTTCTGCCACGACCCCTCGGGGATATCGAGGTCCGGCTTGACAGGCAGGGCGGTAATCGGCCGGCACTGAAGCAGGTTGAGCACGGTCCCGTCGTGAGCCCATTCGATGTCGACCGGATACCCAAGCCTGGCGTGGAGATCGCCGGCCAGTTGGGCTACCTCCAATACGAGATGTTCCTTCATCTCTGTGCCGGAAATGTGAACGGGCTTACCGCTGCGCACCAACCATTGGTCCCCGGTCACTGAGCCTTCCATCAGACGATCGCCCAGACCGGCTACCGCGGAGATAACGGCCTCGTCATCTCCGGTAACCGGGTTGGCGGAGAATGCGACGCCGGCCACTTTGGCATCGACCATTGTCTGCACGAGGACTGCCATCTGGGAGCCGCCGGCCGAGTCGACGACCTGGCTCGCCGCGTCAAGCACGTCGACCGCTTGGGCGGGCACGTCAAGTACGGACTTGAACTCGCCTGCGTGTGATTCGTCCACCAAATCTTCGCCGACCGCCGACGATCGGACCGCGACCGCGCCGTTGCCAAGAACCGCGAGGGCCTTGGCAACGGCGCCAGAGAGCGCCGCAGATCCGAGCGCCGCAGCACCGTCGGTGGTTATCACGAAGCCGTCCGGAATCTTCAGTCCGTCCTGTCGCAGCTTGGCGAGCATCGATGCCTTCGTCCCGGCAACCAACGGGCTGCTTGCCTCGTCGAGCCTCAGAACCGTTCGCGTGTCGCTCATTGTCTTCTCCCCATGCTCGGTGTCATCTGTTGTGCCGCACCGCCACAATGCCCGAGGCGAGCATGAAACCAAGCCCGACCGGCACCACAGGAAGACCTAGGGGGGCGGGAGCCCCGCTCACTACCGGGATCATGGCTACTCCTCCGAGGACGGCGGCCAGCATGCCCCAGCGGAACAGCCATTGTGGTACCCAAGTGTCGCGCCCCGCTACGGCGATGGAAGCAGCGCCGACGGCCACGATGAGAACGGTGGCAACCGAGTCTGCGATGGTTACCGCGTATCCGAGCGCCACGGCAGTCCCAACGACCTGTTGACCGGCAACATGGGCGGGAGCAAGGCCGACCACCATCCCCAACCAGATGCTGAAGAAGACGATGGAAGCCGCCGGACCCGCGCTGAACGCGAACCGAACAACGGACGTGGCCGGCGAGTCTGGATTGCCGTGGGTCGACAGCATGGTGCCACCGATGCCGAGCAGGACTATGCCGAGAATCCAAAAGCCGAGGTTGGCGGACAGGACGGTCCCGTTCGCCGCAACATCGGTCAGGTAGTCGCCGACGGTTCCATCCTCAAGGGCAGCCTCGAGGTCCGTGCCTGAGGCGCCCCAAAAGGCGGTGCCGACGAGCATGGCGACCGCCCCGGCGATGGTGGTGGTACCTGCGGCACGCAGATTGGCGACCTTCCCAACTTGGCGGGCTTCGGTCAGAGTAGACGTGGTCATGTGCCTTTCTCCTTTTCGGAGGCGAATGTCTACAGGTACTATACACATACTGCAGGACTCCTGCAATAAATGCGACAGGTGGTAACATAGTGCGAATGGGATCACTCAGGGACGAACAAAAACGCATCGCACGGGACCGGATTCTCGAGGCACTGTCCGTTGAGATAGTGGAGAACGGACTACTTGATCTCTCGGTCCCGGCAGTGGCCGAACGCGCCGGGGTATCGCAAAGAACCGTCTACAACCACTTCGCAAACAAGGAAGTCCTGGTAAACGCGCTCGGCACATGGGCAGAAGAGTGGATGGACGAGCGCGGTGGCCGGATCGTAGAACCCGACGTCGATTTGATCCCGGAGGCGATCGAGATCAACTTCGCTCTGTTCTCCGAGATGGGTGACTTGACTGCGGCACTTGCTCGAATTCGCGACAGCATCGACAGGGAACACAGGTTCGACGCGACCGGAAGCCGTGATCGACGGACCGAGAATCTTCGGGTCGGGCTCGCTGAATCCCGGCCTGATCTCGACGATCGGCAACTGGATGCCATTACAGCAATTTTCCGCAACGCCTTTCGATTCGAAACATGGAGCTTCCTTGCCAACGAGTCCGGCCTGTCGGGCGAAGACGCCGGCACCGTCGCCGCCTGGGCATACTCCGTCCTGTTCAAGGCCCTGCTGGACAATCAAGGCCCTTTCGACGCCTGACAAGCCGCCAACTCTGAACCCGTTCGGGCGCTCCGCCAGAATGATCGGCCGCGAGGCGTGCGCACCAACTAATCCCACTCTCATCGCCAGGCCCAGACCGGTTGCTCCAGGTGGGCGACCCTGGTCGAAAGCCCGTGCATTGCCACCTCCCGAAACTGATACAGAATCGCGGCGGTCGGAGCATGAATCAGAGTGCCGACCAATGGCATCTGAATGACTGGACGCTCCGACTCTGCGATTGTGATGAACCTTGGCGAATCCGGCCTGTCGAGGTCGGCGATCGGGACACGATGGATCTCGGCTACCTCATCAGGATTCGCGGTCATGTCGATCCCCTCGGCCCAAACAACGACGGGAGTGATCACGAACCCTGAGCGTGTCGAATAGTCGTCAAGGCGGCCAAGCACCGCATCATTTTCAAGGACAGCACCGACTTCCTCGCCCAACTCCCGAATGGCCGCATGCTCTGCGGTCTCGCCTTGATCGAGCCGGCCACCAGGCAAGGCCCATTGTCCAGCATGACGTCTCAGGTGATCTGCTCTGCGGGTGATCACAAAGGCGATTTGCCCGTCTTGCTCCACCAAAGTCACTGCGACCGCCGCTGACTGCACCTCATGTTCGATACCCTCTACGTCGTGACTAACCAGGTTTGCTTCGATCAGATCCTTGGTCACGTCATCGAAAGAGAAAGGTGGGCCGACTCGCATACGCGGCAAGGTTAGGTCGCCTGGATCGCTCGGCCCTCCCCACCCAGGCGATCTCCGGGATCGCTTAGGTCGACTCGGCGTCTTTGAGGATCAGCAGAATCGCCTGAAGCAGCCACCGCCGAGTCGCCGGTTTGAAGCTCTCTAGACCATCAGATCCCGGCGTTCGTAGCCGATCAGACCGACGGCGCCGACGGCCAGCGGTAGAACTGCCAGCATCGCTGTGCCGACCACATCGAATCCCTGGCTGAGCGGGTTGTTGTCCATGTACCAGGAGAATGGGGACACGGCCATCATCCACCCGGCGTCGATGGTTGGACCGATCGCATCGAACATGAACCCGACAACCGTGATCGCGGCAGCAACACCGATCGCAACAGGTCTGCGACCGGTCGCCGCGCCAACCGCCAGGGCAATCGTTCCGAAGCCGAGGACGAGTAGCCCGAGTCCGATCGAGGCAGCCACCAAATTCATGAACGCAACGTCGAGACTCAGCCCCACAACCATCGCCCACGTCACTGCCGAGACGACCGCAACCAGCAGGACGATGTCGGCCCACAATGCGCCTAGCCGCTGGACGTAGATCGCTCGCCGCGAGGTCGGACTGGCGAGTTCAAGTTCGAGGGTGCCGTCTTCCTCGGTGCCCGCGATCAGCCGCGATCCGACACCGATCGAAAACACCGCCAAGATGATCGGCGCGAGCAGGCCAAATACCGTGGAACTGATATAGCCAGAGGCTGTACCGATCTCGTTGTACCCGAGGGCTTCGACCAGGGCATCGGGGAAGCTGGAGACGAGAGCTTCGATATCGAGTCCACCCATCACGGGGAAGATACTCACGTACATGACCGTGATCCCGGCCATTGCCGACCCCCACACGGTAAGCGATCGGCGTTGATCGTGCAGAACGCCGGCCGTTATCGGGTAGGTCTCATTGAACATTCGCGGCATCCTCGTCCGGCCCTTAGGTTTCGTCTGGCATCCGATAGAAATCCATGAATAGCTCCTCCAAGTCCAGATTGCTGGCCGACCAAGAAACAACCTCGTGGCGGGCGGCGGCCTTCAGGAGGCCATCAGGCGAACCACGCAACACTGCGCTCAGCGAGTGCCCGGTCACTTCCAGGTCGGTCAGTCCAGACAGCCCCGCAAAGTCCTCTTGGCTCACAACTTCGCCGAACTTGAACTCTACGTGCTGCCCGGCTCGGTTCCGCAGGACCCTGACGTTTTCTACATCAACGATCTCGCCCGACCGAATGATCGCCACACGCCCGGCGACCTCCTCGACTTCTCGCAGGACATGAGAAGACATGAACACGGTCGCTCCGGCTTCACGGGCCTCCAGCAGAAGGTCGAGGAACTCACGTTGAAGCAATGGATCCAGCCCGCTGGTCGGCTCGTCGAGGATCAGCAACGCCGGCGAATGCATGAATGCCTGCACCACGCCAACCTTCTGTTTGTTGCCCTTCGATAGACCTCGAAACTGTTTGTCGAGTTCCACGCCAAACCGCTCGGCGAGCGGCTCGAGCCGATTGGCACCTGACCCACCTCTCAGTCGGACCATGTACTCGAGATGTTCCCGAGCTGTCCGGTTGCCCGACATTGCCAACTCGCCTGGCAGGTAGCCGATCCGGGAGCGCAACTCAGGTCCTCCCGCAGCAGGATTCTGTCCCAGGACCTCCACCTCGCCAGAGGTAGGCCTGAGCAAATCGAGCAGAAGTCGGATGGTTGTGGACTTGCCTGCGCCGTTCGGACCTATGAACCCGAAGATCTCGCCATGCTCCACCTCGAGGTCGACACCTCGCAAAGCTCGAACCGACCCGTAGTCCTTCACGAGTGCCTCGGCCCTTATGACCACTGATGTCACGGGTTTTCCATCTCCTCTGAGCCAACACCCTCTACGAAGGCGCTCTTGATCTGCGATGCAGTCTCCTCCGTGAAGACCCCGGTGCTCAAGATCTCGACCAGTGGACCCAGGTAGTCGCCCATGGCTGCGGGGTCTCCGCCTTGGCCAAGGAGGTCGACACCGAGAAGTCGTTCAACGTGTTGGTGCATGGCGAGCGCCCCCAACGTCCAGGCGGTGAGCACCACGGCCCGCCCGCGCGGATATTCGGTCGGCTTGAGCATGCCGGCCTTGACCATCATGTTCATATTGACCACCGCGTCTTCGACCAACTCGTCGAACAGGTCCTCCACGCCAGGCGAGTTCTCGGCGAACGCCCTGACCAAGTATTTCTCGAGGGGCGGTTGCTCCTTGGCTTCCCGAAGCGCCGCCAGCGGATCAAGGCCCTTACCACCCCCCGCGGTCTTCTGTTTGGCCTCGCGGATAGTGGCGGCGACGTGCCTGTCACAGGCGGCCCTGAGCCCGTCCATCGATTCGAAGTGGTGGATCACCAGAGCAGGTGAAACCCCGGCGGCCGCGGCGACCGCCCGCGCCGTGGTGCCCGCCTCCCCCAGGTCGGCGTACAACTCAAACGCAGCGTCGCGGATCTTGGCCTTTGTAGTGCGATCGCCCATCGCGCCCATCTCAGATCGACTGAACAACCGTTCGGTATATTGAACACTCGTTTAATGCCATTGTCAACCCAGCCTGCGCGTGACTGGTACGTTGCAGGCCATGAGCTATCGACCCGACCCCTCGTACTTCACAGGATCGTTGGCTGAGGTCGATCCAGCCATCGCCGCGGCGCTCGAAGCGGAGACGGCTCGCCAGCGCGAAGGGGTGGAATTGATCGCGTCTGAGAACCTGGTCAGCCGAGCGACCCTTGAGGCGATCGGCTCACCGATGGTCAACAAGACAGTGGAGGGGTACCCGGGCGGGCGCTACTACGGAGGGGCCGAATACGCCGACGTGGTCGAGCGGCTCGCCATCGAGCGGGCCAAGGAACTGTTCGGAGCGTCGTATGCGAACGTGCAGCCACACTCGGGGTCGCAGGCCAACCTGGCCGTTTTTCTCGCCTTCCTCGCTCCCGGCGACACCATTCTCTCGATGGACCTCTCGGCCGGCGGCCACCTCAGCCACGGCGCAGGTCCGAATATCTCGGGCAAGTGGATGAACCCTGTGCACTACGGGGTGAACGAAGACGGCTGGCTCGACTACGAGGATCTGAAGGCCAAGGCGCTCGAGCATCGCCCGAAGATGGTCATAGCCGGAGGCTCCGCCTATCCCCGTGCCATCGACTTCGAGACATTCCGCCAGGTTGCAGACGAGGTCGGGGCGATCCTGCTGGTCGACATGGCCCACTGGGCCGGCCTGGTCGCGGTCGGCGCCCATCCTGACCCGCTGCCCCATGCAGACGTCGTGACCGCCACGACGTACAAGAACCTGAGGGGGGTCAGGGGTGGGTTGATCCTCAGCGGCCGCGACGACCTCGATCGCAAGCTCGACGCTGCGGTCTTCCCAGGCGTGCAGGGTTCAGTGATCCTCAACGCGGTCGCCGCCAAGGCGGTGTGCCTGGGAGAGGCTCTGCGTCCGGAATTTGCTGACTACGCACATGCGGTGCTGGCCAACGCCAGGGTGCTGGCCGCCACGCTCGTGGAGCGGGAGGTCGATGTGCTGACCGGCGGCACCGATACGCCGTTGCTGCTGATCGATCTGCGAAAGGTAAGGCTCACCGGAGCTGCTGCCTCAGACGCCTTGGAGGAAGCAGGGCTCACGGCGAACAAGAACGGTGTGCCGGACGATCCCCAGCCGCCCAAGATCACGTCCGGTCTGCGTTTCGGAACGTCGGCCGGGACCGCCCGCGGTTTCGGCGAGGACGAATTCACCGCCATCGGTCACGGCATCGCGGACGTGCTCGAATCGATGACCTCAGGTGACCAAGTCTCGGTCGCTTCCCGCATCCGAGCGATGGTTGGCGAGATGTGCGAACGATTCCCGATCTACACGTCTGGTTGAATCACTCGACGCGACCGAGACACATCCCGGCGGTAAGGTTTACTTGACCGGGGGGGGATGACGTGAGCCCCGGATAGTGGTCCAGGTGTTGTGGGTGTCCTTACCCTGTGAAAGGGAGGATGACCACAATGAAACGACATCGACATACGCCGGAGCAGGCGGTGCGAAAGCTCCGTGAGGGTGAACGCCTGCTGAACGACGGCAAGGACATGACCGAGGTGTTGCGGCACCTCGAGGTCACCGAGTCGACCTGGAATCGCTGGCGAAGCCAATACGGCGGTATGAAAGCCGACGCCGCCAAACGTCTTAGGGAGCTCGAAGCCGAAAACGCCCGTCTGAAGAAGCTGTTGGCCGAGGCCGAGCTGGACAAGGCGATGCTCAAGGAGCTGGCCGAGGGAAAATGGTGACCCCGGATCGTCGCCGCCGCTCTGTGGTGGTACTTCAAGAACGGTTCGGGGTTTCGCAGCGAGCGGAGAGCGTGTCGGGTTGTCGGCCAGCACCGCTCCACACAGCGCAGACCGGCCCGACCTGTGCCGGCCGCCGACGAGAAGCTGCGTCGTCGGCTTCGTCAGTTCGCCCGGAGCCATCCCCGGTTGGGATGGCGCAAAGCTCACGATGTGGTCCGCAGGGAGGGCTGGGCGGTGAACCACAAGCGGCTACGCAGGTTGTGGCGCGAAGAAGGCCTGAGAAGGCCGCCACCACGTAAGAACAAGGTCCGCCGACCCGGCACTGCTGGCGGTGTCCTGCTGCGAGCCGAAGCTCCGAACCAGGTTTGGGCGTTGGATTTTCAGTTCGATGAGACCGCCGACCAGCGGAGACTGAAACTGTTGAACATTGTTGATGAGCACACCAGAGAAGCCCTCGCCATGGACGTGGCCCGCTCGATGGGCGCCGACCAGGTCGTTGAGGTCATCGAACGTCTCGTCACGGAGCGGGGCGCACCGCTACATCTGAGGATGGACAACGGTCCTGAACTGGTCGCTTGGGCGCTGCGGGACTGGTGCCGCATCACTGGTACCCACACCGCTTACATCGAACCGGGATCACCCTGGCAGAACCCCTGGGTCGAGTCGTTCAACGGCCGAGCCCGCGACGAGCTGTTGAACATCAACGAATTCGGATCACTCACCGAAGCCCGCGTCGTCATCGAGGATTGGAGGAACGAATACAACACCTGGCGGCCCCACTCGAGCCTCGGAGGGCTCACCCCCGCCGAGTACGCTGACCGATGCACCCACCGAAACCAGCCCAAACACCTATAACGGCTGGACCAACTACCGGGGCCCCGTCATTGCGAGCTCGGCTGGTGTGTCGCGTTGCGCGGTCGTTCGCATGCGTTGTTCGACGGATGATGAGCTTGGTGCTGGCGCGTTGCCGGTGGTCACATCA